>NZ_JASEWO010000069.1:0-22413 GCF_030024295.1 Pantoea sp. Pa-EAmG | reverse complement strand
ACCCCTTTTTATGGTGCTATCCGTTACTTCATCGCTTTCCTGATCGATGACGTGCAGGATTTGACCTGGCTTCGTGTACTCTCATTATTAAGCCTGATTTTACTGGGCGGTTACATCATCCGTTTCCTTGAGCGTCGCAGCATTTTCGCCAGCGCGGTCCAGCGTCTGACGTTTGCCACGTTGATTTGTTTGCTGCCCTCATTTCAGGTTTTTGTCGGCTGGACAGTCTGCTTTCCTTATGTCCTGTCCGTGCTGCTGGCGGGCATCAGTTATTCAACGCTGGCGGAAAACAAAGGCCTGGGCCGGGTGCTACTGTCAGCTATTTGCCTGACGCTTTCCTTTGCGATTTACCAACCCGCAGCCATGAGCTTCTTATTCTTTGCCCTGCTCGATCTGGGCATGACCCGGAATAATTATCAGCGCAGCGCGGTGATCAAGCTGATGTTGATGCTGGGATTTGGCATGGTGATGGCACTGGTACTGGCGAAAGTTCTGCCGCTCGTGCTGTTCAATGAAGTACTGGCCAGAACCAATATCACCTTAGCGCCGCTGAAAAAAATCACCTGGTTTATCGCTGAGCCGCTCAGAAATGCGCTGTGCAACTTTGATACCGGGCGCTCGATTGTCAGCATTATCATCTCCTGCTCACTGAGAATCGTGGGCATTGTGAAGGCACCCGATTTCAAACCGCATAACGCTTTTCTGTTCATGTTTTTCCTGGTCGCGGCGGGCATTCCTAATCTTTTGGTGAGCGAAGACTGGGCAGCCTATCGCACGGTTATCGCGCTATCGTTAATCACCACCTCAGCCTTCATTGCTGGCTTATTCGTGATTTTTAATAAGCTGAAGATAACCACGTCTGCCAGTATCGTTTGCCTCGTTATTGCAGTGCTCTCATGCATGCTGAATATTCAGAAGGGCTTTTCTACGCCTCAGCAGCGCGAGTATCAGTTGTTAAGCAGCGCAATCATAGAGAACGTGCCTGCAGAATACTCTGGCCAGCTTTATTATCGTATCGATAGCGACAACTTACCTGCTGTCGCAAAATCCAAAAAATACGATGAGTTCGGTTCGCTTTCGCTGGGTATGCCATGGTCCTTTGCCGGTATGGCCGACGCGATTAAAAAAGAGCACGCGATGAAGTTTTCCTTGCCAAAGGTGCCCGTTATCTACGGCAGCGATCAATGTCCAGGTGATTGTATGACGCTGGATGCCACCCACGTGCTGGCACCGGTAAAATAAAGGCCAGCGCCGCCACTATTTCGCTTACCACGCAACGGCTCTGCTTACCGTTGCGTGGTTTTCTGGCTATGGCGCGACATCAGATCGGCTGGTCGCAGCCACGTCGCCACGTTCTGCTGGCGGCCGAATACTACGCTAAGTCATTTTTTGAACGCCACCCGGCGTGATAATATGCGTGCCGCTCAGGGGATCGCCCCGCTGGTGTACGCCTGCATCGATTGAAAAATCACACTGCAAAGCGCTATTTCAGCAGGCGTTTTGCGCCGGAGAGCGGAACTAACCATGAAACATGCAATGAAAACAAGCAACTGATGAGCTTATGCAATGGCACTGATAATTACTGAGCGCTGCATTAACTGCGACATGTGCGAGCCTGAGTGCCCGAACCAGGCGATCAGCATGGGTGAATCGATCTATCAGATCGACGCTGACCGCTGCACTGAGTGCGTGGGTCATTATGATGAGCCGACCTGTCAGAGCGTCTGCCCGATTGATAACACTATTCTTTCAGACCCACAGCACGTGGAAAGTCGCGACGCGCTGTGGGAGAAGTTTGTGCTGCTGCACGCTTAATCTTCGATAATCACCGTGGCGCAGGCATAGTGGCGCTCGTCGGCCAGCGTGACGTGCACATGCTGCACGCCCAGCTGGCTGGCAATCACTTTGGCCTGTTCAAAGAAGCGCAGGCCAGGCTTCCCCAGCGCATCGTTGTACACTTCAAACTGATTAAACGCTAAGCCGCCGCGAATGCCGGTGCCGAAGGCTTTTGCCGCCGCCTCTTTCACCGCAAAACGTTTGGCGAGGAAGCGCACCGGCTGCTGATGCGCCTGATACTGCTGCCACTCAGCTTCGCTCAGCACGCGGCGCGCCAGGCGATCGCCAGAGCGTTCAATTACGCCGGCGATACGCTCGATCTCGACGATATCGCTGCCCAGCCCCAGAATGGCCATTAGCGGCGCGCTTCCCGCATCAGCGCTTTCATGTCGCTAACCGCCGCTGCGAGACCGCTGAACAGCGCACGACCGATAATCGCGTGACCAATGTTCAGCTCATGCATTTCCGGCAGCGCAGCAATCGGCTGAACGTTGTGATACGTCAGACCGTGGCCAGCATTGACCTTCAGGCCGCGGCTGGCAGCAAAGGTCGCAGCGCTGGCGATACGCGCCAGTTCGGCATCGCGTGCCAGCCCTTCCGCTGCTTCAGCATAGGCGCCAGTGTGAATTTCAATGTAAGGCGCACCGCTGGCGACCGCCGCTTCAATCTGGCGCTGATCGGCATCGATAAACAGCGACACCAGAATGCCCGCCTCGCTCAGCTGTTTGACTGCCGCGTTGACTTTGTCCTGCTGACCGGCCACATCAAGGCCGCCTTCGGTGGTCACTTCCTGACGCTTTTCCGGCACCAGGCAGACAAAATGCGGTTTGATGTCACAGGCGATGCCCACCATTTCGTCGGTGACCGCCATCTCAAGATTCATGCGGGTATGAATGGTGTCGCGCAGGATCCGCACGTCGCGATCGGTGATGTGACGGCGGTCTTCACGCAGGTGCACGGTAATGCCGTCTGCGCCCGCCTGCTCCGCGACAAACGCGGCCTGTACCGGATCGGGATAATTTGTGCCACGCGCGTTACGTACGGTGGCGATGTGATCGATGTTGACCCCTAACAGCAACTCAGCCATGACAATCCTTAAATGTGTTCAGTATGTTTGCAGTGTAACGCGCGGAGCCTGTCAGGTGCATCACCCGCGCTCATCGTTTGCCACGTTCGGTCGTTTTTTCGGCACAAACTGACGGAACAGCTCCTGGCTCTTCAGCGGCTTACCGCCCAGATAAGGTTTCAGCGCCATGCGCGTGAAGCGTTTGGCGGCACGCAGCGTGTCGGCATCGGGAAATTCTCGCTCCCACAGCGCGCGCAGCTGGCGGCCAGTGAAACTGCGCTGATTGACCACCAGACTGGCGATAAAGCCTTTCTCTTCGCGATAGCTGTAAGTCATACCGTCGTCGACCGCCTCGCCGCTGCCGGCGCAGTGCAGAAAGTCGACGCCGTAGCCCAGATGCCCCAGCAGTGCCAGCTCAAAACGGCGCAGCGCTGGCTCGGGCGAACCGTTGGCCGCCGCCAGCGTCTGGATACATGAGAGATAATCGAAGAACAGTTCGGAGAAGGGAATTTCCTGCTCCAGCACCCGCGACAGCAGCTCGTTAACATACAGGCCACAGTAGAGCGTGATGCCGCTGAGCGGCAGCGCCAGCGACACCGCTTCGGCGTTACGCAGGGTTTTGACTTCGCCACGGCCGCCCCAGCGCACCAGTAGCGGTGTAAAGGGTTGCAGTGCGCCTTTAAGCTGGGAACGGCGCGAGCGTGCGCCCTTGGCAAGGACGCGGACGCGTCCCTGACTTTCGCTGAACAGATCGAGCAGCAGGCTGGTTTCGCTGTAAGGGCGACTATGCAGCACAAAGGCGCGTTGCCAGCCTTCCATCAATTAGTCGTCTGTATAACCCAGGCTGCGCAGCGCACGTTCGTCGTCCGCCCAGCCCGATTTCACTTTAACCCACAGCTCGAGATGGACTTTCGCCTCGAACATCTCTTCCATGTCTTTACGCGCTTCGATACCGATGGTTTTGATTTTGGCACCTTTGTTGCCAATCACCATCTTCTTCTGCCCTTCGCGCTCGACCAGAATCAAACCGTTGATGTCATAGCCGCCGCGCTCGTTAGAGACGAACTGCTCAATCTCCACGGTAACCGAATACGGTAACTCGGCGCCGAGGAAGCGCATCAGTTTTTCACGGATGATTTCTGAAGCCATGAAACGCTGCGAGCGATCGGTGATGTAGTCTTCCGGGAAGTGGTGATCCGACAGCGGCAGGCGCTTGCGGGCGATCTCCGCAATGGCATCCACGTTTTTACCGGTTTCGGCGGAGATCGGCACGATCTCGAGGAAGTTCATCTGCTGGCTGAGGAACTGCAGGTGCGGCAGCAGGATGCTTTTATCCTGGATGTTGTCGACTTTGTTTACCGCCAGCACCACCGGCACTTTTCCGTCACGCAGCTTGTTCAGCACCATCTCATCGTCGGGCGTCCAGCGCGTGCCTTCCACCACAAAAATTACCAGCTCAACGTCACCGATGGAGCTGCTGGCAGCACGGTTCATCAGGCGGTTGATCGCCCGCTTCTCTTCCATGTGCAGGCCGGGTGTATCCACGTAGATCGCCTGATAAGCGCCTTCGGTATGAATACCCATGATGCGGTGGCGCGTGGTTTGCGGCTTGCGCGAGGTGATCGACACCTTCTGCCCCAGCAGCTGGTTCAGTAAGGTGGATTTGCCGACGTTAGGCCGGCCGACAATCGCGATAAAGCCGCTGTATGTTTCGAGTTCGCTCATTCGGGTCCTGATTGGGCAGCCTCACTGCTGAGGCTGCGAAATGACAATTTATTCGAGGCCGAGCTTAATTAACGCCTGTTCGGCGGCGGCCTGCTCTGCTTTACGGCGGCTGGAGCCCACGCCCACCACCGGTTCAGCCATCCCACTCACCTGACAGTGAATGGTGAATTCCTGATCGTGCGCTTCGCCACGCACCTGTACCACCAGATAAGATGGCAGCGGCAGATGACGGCCCTGCAGATACTCCTGCAGGCGCGTTTTCGGATCTTTTTGCTTATCGCCCGGGCTGATCTGCTCAAGGCGATTCTGATACCAGTCGAGAATCAGCTTCTCGACCGTCTGAATGTTGCTGTCGAGGAAGATGCCGCCGATCAGCGCCTCTACGGTATCCGCGAGGATGGATTCCCGGCGGAACCCGCCGCTTTTCAGCTCGCCCGGCCCAAGACGCAGACATTCGCCCAGCTCAAACTCGCGCGCCATTTCGGCCAGCGTGTTGCCGCGTACCAGCGTGGCACGCATGCGGCTCATGTCGCCTTCGTCCACGCGCGGGAAGCGGTGATACAGCGCGTTGGCAATCACATAGCTGAGGATAGAATCGCCAAGAAATTCAAGACGCTCGTTATGTTTGCTGCTGGCGCTGCGGTGAGTCAGAGCCTGCTGCAGTAATTCCGGATGAGTAAAAGTGTAGCCCAGTTTGCGCTGCAGCTTGTTAATGAGGATGGGGTTCATGCGATTCCAGTTGTTCTGTGCGTCTGTGACTCTGCATACCAAACAGGGCTGAAGGTCCAGCACGTTCTGTTTGGTGTGCAGTGGCTCCCTGACTCGCAGGAAGCCAGCCGTTTTTAAATCAGTGAATACCGCCAATGCGACTCAGTCGCACGCCGGTCGGCCACTGTCCTTCCTGTTTCTCAAAGCTCATCCAGATAGCAACTGCTTTGCCGACCAGATTCTTCTCGGGCACAAAGCCCCAGTAGCGGCTGTCGGCGCTGTTATCACGGTTATCGCCCATCATGAAGTATTGCCCCTGCGGCACAATCCACGTGGCCTGCGGCTGACCCGGCTGCTGATAATACATGCTCGCCTGGCTCTGCGCTTCGTTCACCAGCAGGATATCGTGCGTGACGTTGCCCAGCGTCTCTTTGCGCGTGCCAAGACGCAGGCCGCCCCGCAGCGTTTCGCCCTGCGGCACCTGGTAGAAACCGTTGCCGGTTTCGTTACCATCAAAGCCGCTGAAGGTCTGGATGAAATCGCTTGGCTCAATGTTGGTATAGGTCACCGGCAGCGCCGTGTCACACTTGCCCGTGCCGCAGCCTGGGTTGATGGTCAGCGTTTTGCTGTAAGGATCAAACACCACTTTGTCGCCCGGCAGACCGATCACGCGCTTGATGTAATCCACGCTCGGATCTTTCGGGTATTTGAACACCGCGACATCTCCGCGCTGCGGATGGCCGGTCGGGATCAGCGTGGTTTGCGTGATCGGATCTTTGATGCCGTAAGCAAATTTCTCCACCAGGATGAAGTCGCCAATCAGCAGCGTCGGCATCATCGAGCCAGAAGGGATCTGAAACGGTTCGAAGATAAACGAGCGCACGATCAGTACCACCGCCAGCACCGGGAACACCGACGCTGCGGTTTCAACCCAGCCCGGCTGCGCGGCCACTTTGGCCAGCGTTTTGCTGTCGAGCGAATTACCTGCCTGAGCCTGTGCCGCCGCCTGCTTTGCCCGGCGCGCCGGGGCCCACTTAAAGCGATCGATACACCAGATGATGCCGGTTAACAGAGTGGCAATCACCAGAATCAGGGCGAACATATTAGCCATTAAAGTTCCTTATTTGCTGTCTTTACCGACATGCAGAATGGCAAGGAATGCTTCCTGCGGCAGCTCAACGTTGCCGACCTGCTTCATTCGCTTCTTACCGTCTTTCTGCTTCTGCAACAGTTTCTTCTTACGGCTAACGTCACCGCCATAGCATTTTGCCAGGACGTTTTTACGCAGCTGTTTGACCGTTGAGCGAGCGATAATGTGGTTGCCGATGGCCGCCTGAATAGCAATATCGAACTGCTGACGCGGGATCAGATCTTTCATCTTCTCCACGAGGTCGCGGCCACGATACTGTGAGTTATCACGGTGGGTAATCAGCGCCAGCGCATCAACACGTTCTGAGTTAATCATCACGTCGACACGCACCATGTCAGAGGCTTGGAAACGTTTAAAGTTGTAGTCAAGCGATGCATAGCCGCGAGACGTCGATTTCAGACGGTCGAAGAAGTCGAGCACCACTTCCGCCATTGGAATTTCGTAAGTCAGCGCAACTTGTTTACCGTGGTAAACCATGTTGGTCTGAACGCCACGTTTTTCGATACACAGGGTGATAACGTTGCCGAGGAACTCCTGTGGCAGCAACATGTGGCACTCCGCGATCGGTTCACGCAGTTCAGCGATGTTATTCAGCGGCGGCAGCTTGGAAGGGCTGTCGACGTAGATCACCTGACCATCGGTGGTTTCCACTTCGTAGACTACTGTTGGTGCCGTGGTGATCAGGTCGAGATCGTATTCACGCTCCAGACGCTCCTGAATGATCTCCATGTGCAGCAGACCCAGGAAGCCAATACGGAAACCAAAGCCCAATGCTGTCGAGCTTTCTGGCTCATAGAACAGGGAAGCATCGTTCAGGCTCAGTTTGCCCAGTGCATCGCGGAACGCTTCATAGTCATCAGAGCTGATCGGGAACAGACCGGCGTAAACCTGTGGTTTCACCTTTTTAAAGCCCGGCAACACTTTGTCCGCAGGGTTGCGCTGCAGCGTCAGCGTATCGCCGACTGGCGCGCCGAGGATGTCTTTAATCGCGCACACTAACCAGCCCACTTCGCCGCAGTTCAGTTCGTTACGGTCAACCTGCTTAGGCGTGAAAATACCGAGACGGTCAGCGTTATACGTCTGGCCGGTACTCATCACCTTCACTTTGTCGCCTTTGCGCAGTGTACCGTTCTTGATACGAATCAAGGACACTACGCCAAGGTAGTTATCAAACCAGGAGTCGATGATCAGCGCCTGCAGCGGCCCTTCAGGATCGCCTTCCGGTGGTGGAATATCACGCACCAGACGCTCAAGCACATCAGGCACGCCCACGCCGGTTTTCGCCGAGCAGCGCACCGCATCAGCAGCATCGATACCCACGATGTCTTCAATCTCTTCCGCCACACGCTCTGGATCGGCCGCAGGCAAGTCGATTTTGTTCAGAACCGGTACCACTTCCAGATCCATTTCCATTGCGGTGTAGCAGTTTGCCAGCGTCTGTGCTTCAACGCCCTGGCCTGCATCGACCACCAGCAATGCCCCTTCACACGCCGCCAGAGAGCGGGAAACTTCGTAAGAGAAGTCAACGTGACCGGGAGTATCGATAAAATTGAGCTGGTAAGTTTCACCGTTCAACGCTTTGTAATCGAGAGTCACGCTCTGCGCTTTGATGGTGATGCCGCGCTCGCGCTCCAGATCCATGGAGTCCAGAACTTGCGCTGCCATCTCACGATCGCTAAGGCCACCACAAATTTGAATCAAACGGTCTGACAGCGTTGATTTGCCGTGGTCAATGTGAGCGATGATAGAGAAATTTCGTATGTGCTTCATTTATATGAATATCTTCACGTAAAAAATCAGTGGAAAACTTGAGCACAGACACATTCAGGAAAGTGAGCTTTACCCGGAACCCTGTCAGCCTCATTAATGACGACGCATATTACACTGTTAACGCCGCGCGTTAAAGAATGGAACTGCGGGGAATCGCAACAGAATTCAGCGATTAAGACGAAATGAAAAGGCCGCGCAATACGCGGCCTGAACGGGGATCAACTGTGGTTTTCCACCCGTAGCGCATCAGGCGGGAGCGCAACGCTGAGAATCACCGGCTGGAACGCTTCGCGATCGCCAAACCGGCTGGAAACCCCTTTGGCAACAATAAAGCCGCCAACGCCACCCAGCAGCGCACCGCAGGCCGCCGCCAGGTCGCTGTGGAACAGCATCTGGAACAGGCCCGCAACCAGGAACAGACCAAACAGCGGCGTCATATACACCAGCAGCGCAGAACCGAGCAGGCTGCTTTCGCGAATGCCCAGCTCAATGCGCTGGCCCGGCTGCAGCGGCTCCGGACTGGCGATGGTCATCACATGGGCGTTTTTCGGTCCCAGTTGGTTGAGCGCATGGCTGCCGCAGCCTTTGCGCGCTGAACAACTGTTGCAGGAGGTTTTCGCTTCCGAATGCAGAGTAGCGACGCCCTCTTTCCATGCCACTACGGTGGCCCATTCTCTCATCATTTTGTCGCACCTGAATCTATGCTGTCCGCGATACGTTTGGCGGTGGTCGGCGGCAATTCGCCTACCACGGTAATTTCACGATTATCGCGCACTTCGGTCTGTACCGTACGACGCCCAGTGCGCAATGACTGTGGCGAACTGCTTTTATCGGCAGGCGTGATGTTAATAGCGAAGCTGAACAAGCCATCGCTGTACAGACGGGATTCTACGGTTTTGTTCATCGCCGGAATATCACGCCGGCTTTGCGAAATCAGCTTCATGCCGGCCGGTAACCAGCCAGGCTGCCAGCTGAGCTGCACTTTGTCGCCCGCCGGTAACGACAGCGACGGCGGCAGATTGGCTTTTTCCAGCCCCTGCATCAGATTGCGCACGCCTTCATCAACGGCAAAACTGATGACGCGGAACTGTTCCAGCGTCTCACCGTCGCGATCCAGCAAATCAATCCGCAGCGGCAATTTGGTATCGACGTCCAGCCACACCACGTAGCTGTAACGCGTGCCGTCACGCGACACGATGCGCACCACTTCGCACATCTGATCGGCCATGCGGGAACGCCCTACCGGAATAAAATCGTAGGCATCGCCAAGGCGCGAGAAGTCAGCGAACATCAGCGCCGGCAGCGCATCAATAATGTGGTTGCCCGGCAGCGAGAACGGATCGAGACCCGGTTCGAAATAGCTGATGTCGTTGCCGCGCTGGATCACCTCACGGCGCGGTCCGTCCATCTGTAATAGCTGGGCGAATACGCGATTGTCGATAACCGCATGGCGGTAACGCAGGGATTCAATGCCCAGACGTGAGACATTGATATAGGCGAATTCGTAGTTGAGGTTCTGGCTGGCCTGCTCCATCTGCTGTAACAACGCCCCGGACGCAGATGTCTGCGCCGGGGCGGTAGATGACCAAAGCAGGCTGCCTGCCAGCAGGCTAACGGCACACCAAAGCTGCTTCATTACTGCTGTTGAGTTCCTAACGACTGAGTTCCGGGAACGTTAGCCTGCGCCTGTTGCGGCGCATTGCTCTCAAACTGCACCTGATCGGCATGCAGACGGCGTTGCAGTTCGTAATCCTGCAGCATGGCATTCACGCGGCGACGCTGCTCCTGCACCTGCTGATTTGAGCTGTTGGTGTCAAAAGCATCAGACGGCACGCCCAGGCTGACCGGTGACGCTTTACCCATCATCGGTAAGGTATTAAAGGCTGGTGCATCCGACGTTTCCGTCGCGCTGCCCGCCGGTGAGCTGTTGTAGTGCTGCACACCGACGATCACCGCCAGCGACACACAGGCCGCCACACCGATCTGCGTGACCTGAGCAACCCAGCCGCCACCGCGACGCCAGAACGGCATTTTCTGCCAGCGCGACGGCTCCGGCTGTGCTTCCGGGATCAACGAAGTCACTTTGCGCACCGGCTCGTTTTCGATCGCGGCAGCAACGCGTGCGGAGATATCAAAATGCAGCACTTCGCCCACATCGCCCCGCAGGGTGTCGCGGATCAGATGGTAGCTCTCCCAGCTTTTTTGTAGATCTGCATCCTTCGATAACGACGCCAACAGCTCGTTATCTAAAGTTTCACCATCCATTAAAGCGGAAAGTTTTTCTTTCTGCATGCTTTGGTACCCTTCCAGTAGCCGTTATCACTGACGTTGGATAAGCGGTTGAACTTTATTATCAATGGCCTCTCGGGCGCGGAAGATACGCGAACGTACGGTACCGACCGGGCAATCCATGATGGCGGCAATCTCTTCGTAACTTAAGCCATCCAATTCCCGCAGGGTAATGGCCATACGCAGATCTTCGGGAAGCGCCTCAATGGTCCGAAAAACAATTTGTTTCAGTTCCTCTGACAACATTAAGTTCTCAGGGTTCGAAATTTCTTTTAGTGCACCCGCACTTTCGAAATTTTCTGCATCAATCGCATCCACATCACTAGAGGGTGGACGACGCCCCTGAGCCACCAGGTAATTTTTTGCGGTATTCACCGCGATGCGGTACAGCCATGTATAAAAGGCGCTATCGCCACGGAATGATTCCAGTGCGCGATACGCTTTAATAAAGGATTCCTGAACCACATCAGGCACATCGCCTGAAGGAACATAGCGTGAAACCAGGCTCGCCACTTTATGCTGGTATCGAATAACCAGTATATTAAATGACTTTTGATCTCCCTTCTGAACCCGCTCAACGAGAACCTGATCCGTTAACTGCTCGCTCATCCGAGGTAATGTCTCCCCAAATCTCTTTTATGCGTAAGTGAACTGCCAGCACATCTCATTTATTGTGAGCAAGCATGCGCTTAGAGTCCCGTTCTGGCCTGAAGTTCACCACGACCTGATATTTTCTGTACCGGTGCCCTGACATCGTTGTTGTTGATGGTCTTTCAGTGTAGCGACTTACCGCACTGGTGGTGTCGTTGGCGGCACCGATAATCGCTGGCAGAGTACCCTATGACGCCGCATTTTTCACCTTTATTCCCTGAATTTTCAGCGTGTTTGGTATAAAAAACACTAATCGCTTATTTTCAGACATAACTTACTGAAATCGCATTACAATCTGATTATTGCGTCGAATTTTCCCGCGTTTTTTGTTCAAAATACTTCACACCAGCAGCGTCCGGGCTTATGCTCGGGGGACCTTTTGTTTAGTAAATTAAACACCATGAATCCCATTCCCGATCATAGCTGTGATGTACTGATTGTCGGCAGCGGCGCGGCCGGTTTATCTCTGGCGCTGCGGCTGGCACCGCACTATCAGGTAACGGTGCTGAGTAAAGCGCAGATTAGCGAAGGCTCCACGCTGTATGCGCAGGGCGGGATTGCGGCGGTGTTTGATGAGAACGACAGCATTGAATCGCACGTCGAAGATACGCTGATTGCCGGCGCAGGCCTGTGCGATCGCGAGACGGTGAATTTTATCGCCAGCAATGCGCGCCCGTGCGTCCAATGGCTGATCGATAACGGCGTGGCGTTTGATCGCGAGCCACAGCATAACGGCAAGGCGCGCTATCACCTGACGCGCGAAGGCGGTCACAGCCATCGCCGTATTTTACACAGCGCCGACGCCACCGGGCGCGCGGTCGAAACCACGCTGGTCAGCCAGGCGCTCAGCCATCCCAATATTCGCGTTATTGAGCGTGCCAACGCGGTGGACTTAATCCTCTCTGATAAAATTGGCCTGCCCGGAACGCGGCGCGTGGTGGGCGCGTGGATCTGGAATCGCAATCGCGAACAGGTTGAAACCTGCCGCGCCCGCAGCGTGGTGCTGGCCACCGGCGGTGCGGCGAAGGTATATCAGTACACCACTAATCCGGATGTCGCTTCCGGCGACGGCATCGCGATGGCGTGGCGCGCCGGCTGCCGGGTGGCTAATCTGGAGTTCAATCAGTTTCACCCTACCTGCCTGTTTCATCCGCAGGCGCAAAACTTTTTGCTGACCGAAGCGCTGCGCGGCGAAGGTGCCTGGCTATTGCGCCCGGACGGTTCGCGCTTTATGCCGGATTTCGATGCGCGTGCCGAACTGGCACCGCGCGATATCGTGGCGCGCGCGATCGATCACGAAATGAAGCGCCTGGGCGTCGACTGCATGTATCTCGACATCAGCCATCAGCCGGCCAGCTTTGTGCGTGCCCACTTTCCGATGATTTATGACAAGCTGCTGACGTTTGGCCTCGATCTGACACAGCAGCCGATTCCGATTGTGCCCGCCGCGCATTACACCTGCGGCGGCGTGATGGTGGATCAGCATGGTCGCACCGATGTCGACGGGCTGTATGCGATTGGTGAGGTCAGCTACACCGGCCTGCACGGCGCTAACCGCATGGCATCAAACTCGCTGCTGGAGTGTCTGGTGTATGGCTGGTCGGCGGCCGAAGATATTGTGCGCCGTCTGCCGCAGATGCACGCCGTCGATCACCTGCCGGCGTGGGATGAAAGCCGCGTCGACGATGCCGATGAACGGGTGGTGATTCAGCATAACTGGCATGAGCTGCGGCTGTTGATGTGGGATTACATGGGCATCGTGCGTACCACCAAGCGGCTGGAGCGCGCCCTGCGCCGCATTACGCTGCTACAGCAGGAGATAGATGAATACTATGCGCATTTTCGCCTCTCCAACAATCTGCTGGAGCTGCGCAATCTGGTACAGGTGGCAGAGCTGATGGTGCGCTGTGCGCTGGCGCGCAAAGAGAGCCGCGGGCTGCACTTCACCCGCGACTATCCGCATACGCTGCCCGAGGCACAGCCAACGGTGCTGCAGCCGGTAGCCTAGCGGAACAGATAGAAATCGGTTACCAGGCTCAGCCAGTCCGCCGAGTAGCTTTTATCTTCATCACGAATGGCGAGACGCTCCTGCACGAGTTCGCCTGCGGCAGGCGAAAAGCCCAGCACCAGCCGGTTCGGCGGTCGCTGCGCGTAAGGTGCCACATCATAGCGATAGCGTAGATGCCAGCCTTCGGCGCGCGCCAGTGCAATCAGGTTTTCGCCAGCATCCGCGGGCAGCACCACGCAAAACAGCCCCTCTTCTTCAATCAGCTGTGCCGCACAGCGCAGCAGGGTGGGATGATCAAGCGTTGCCGTGCTGCGCGCGGTATCGCGCTCGACGCTGGCCGAGGCCATGCCCGGCGTGAAAAACGGCGGATTACTGACAATCAGCGAGTAGCGTTTTTCTGCCTGCTCACTCCAGCTGACGATGTCCTGCGCGTGTACCGCGATACGATGCGCCCACGGCGACGCGGCGACGTTCTCCTGCGCCTGCGCGGCGGCGCTGCGCTCCAGTTCAACGGCATCAATACTGACGTCATCCGGCGTGCGCTGCGCCAGCATCAGCGCTATCAGACCGCTGCCGCAGCCGATATCCAGTATGCGCCGTACGCCTGCCACCGGCGCCCAGGCCCCGAGCAGCACCCCATCGGTGCCGACCTTCATGGCACAGCGATCGTGCGCGACAAAAAATTGCTTAAACGTGAATCCATCTTTTCTTAACATCGCCCGCGCTGGCGGTTGCGGCTGAGACATGCTTAACGACCATTGAATTTGCTCCTGCCGGAAGTGTAACGTGGTCGCGAAGTGAATTCACCTTCACCTGTGCAACACAAACAGATGAAGATTGTGGCTGAACTGTCTATAATCAGCGCCCCAAACTGAGGTAGACCATGACCGTAACCACATTCTCCGAACTCGAACTCGACGAAAGCCTGCTGGAAGCCCTGCAGGATAAAGGCTTCACGCGCCCGACTGCCATTCAGGCTGAGGCCATTCCTGCCGCGCTGGAAGGCCGTGACGTTCTGGGTTCGGCACCAACCGGAACGGGGAAAACCGCAGCCTACCTGCTGCCCGCTTTACAGCACCTGCTCGATTTCCCGCGTAAAAAATCAGGGCCGCCGCGCATTCTGATCCTCACGCCGACGCGTGAACTGGCGATGCAGGTTGCCGACCAGGCGCGCGAGCTGGCCAAACATACCCATCTCGATATCGCCACCATCACCGGCGGCGTGGCCTATATGAACCACGCGGAAGTGTTCAGTGAAAATCAGGACATCGTGGTCGCGACCACCGGCCGTCTGCTGCAGTACATCAAAGAAGAGAACTTTGACTGCCGCGCGGTAGAAACGCTGATTCTGGACGAAGCCGACCGCATGCTGGACATGGGCTTTGCGCAGGATATCGAGACCATTGCCGGTGAAACGCGCTGGCGCAAACAGACGCTGCTGTTCTCGGCCACGCTGGAAGGCGACAACATCAAAGATTTCGCCGAGCGCCTGCTGAACGATCCGGTAGCGATTGAAGCCGATCCAAGCAAAAGCGAGCGCAAAAAGATTCAGCAGTGGTATTACCGCGCCGACAACCTAGAGCACAAAACCAAACTGCTGGTGCATCTGCTGAAGCAGCCGGAAGTGAAGCGCGCCATCGTGTTCGTGCGCAAACGTGAGCGCCTGCATGAGCTGGTGACCTGGATGCACGAAGCCGGCCTGCGCAGCAGCTACCTCGAAGGCGAAATGGTGCAGGCTAACCGTAACGAAGCGATCAAACGCCTGAATGACGGGCGCGTTAACGTGCTGGTCGCGACCGATGTCGCCGCGCGCGGTATCGACATTGATAACGTCACCCACGTCATCAACTATGATTTACCGCGCACCGCCGATGTCTATCTGCACCGCATTGGCCGTACCGGCCGCGCCGGACGTAAAGGTACCGCGATCTCGCTGGTAGAGGCACATGACCATCCGCTGCTGGGTAAAATCAGCCGCTACGTCAACGAGCCACTTAAATCGCGCGTAATCGATGAGCTGCGTCCGGAAACGCGAGCACCGAGTGCTAAAGTCACCGGTAAACCGTCGAAAAAGGCGCTTGAGAAGCGCAAAGAGAAGAAAGCAAAAGAAGAAGAGAAACCGCGCGTGAAGAAACGTCACCGCGATACTAAAAATATCGGTAAACGCCGCAAGCCAAGCGGCAGCAGCACACCGGAGAGCGGTGCGGAATAAAACAGCATCGCGGCAATTAAATCGCCTACCTGAGGCGATTTTTTGCTTTCTGGCCTGCTGAAATCGCACTTTCGCGGCGTAAAATCCCTCAGTCTGCCCTCTTCGCTCTTTAGGAAATAAAAAAAGCCGCGCCAGTAAGCACCGGCGCGGCCTGTATTGCTGTGTGCGTTTTCGTCAGCCGATCAATTACAGGCTTTCGGTAAAAGTACGGGTGATAACGTCACGCTGCTGTTCTGGCGTCAGCGCGTTAAAGCGCACCGCATAGCCCGACACGCGAATGGTCAGCTGCGGATATTTTTCCGGATGCTTCACCGCATCTTCCAGCGTTTCACGGCGCAGCACGTTTACGTTGAGGTGCTGACCGCCTTCAACGCGCACCTGCGGTTTCTGCTCCAGTGGAATTTCACGGTAAGCAATCTCGCCAAGGTCGCTGACTGCAACAACCTGATCTTCCGTGAAATCACCTTTTGCGCACAGGCAGCGGGCTTCGGCTTTCTCATTGTCCAGCAGCCAGAACGAGTTCAGCAGCTGCGGATTTTGTGCCTGAGTAATTTGAATACCGGTAATCATAGAGGCCTCCAGGGCTTAGCGCTGCGGCAGGAGCACAGCGCGGTTCTTCGGGTTATGTGATGCTCTGGTATATCACCGCGCAGACCGGCTCGTTTTGACCTGTATCAATTTCGTCCGGCCAGAATTTTTGCTTTCAACTTAATAAATTGATTTATAACAACTTTTATCATTAAATTTTTCTGCAATTGTTCAACTTATTTTTACCCTTCTGCTGCCCCGCCGGACACGCTAAGCTAAAGGCATCAATTTGCAGGGAGTCAATGATGGCTGAGAAGCTGACCTGGCACGATGTGCTGGCTGAAGAGAAAGAAAAACCTTACTTCGTGGAAACGCTGAAAGCGGTAGCTGAAGAGCGAGCAGCGGGCGTGACGGTCTATCCGCCGCAAAAGGACGTGTTCAACGCGTTCCGTCTCACCGAACTGGGCGATATCAAAGTGGTAATCCTCGGCCAGGATCCGTACCACGGCCCGAATCAGGCGCATGGCCTGGCGTTCTCGGTCCTGCCGGGCGTGGCCATTCCGCCGTCGCTGCTGAATATGTACAAAGAGCTGGAACAGGACATTCCTGGCTTTCAGCGTCCGCAGCACGGATTTCTTGAAAGCTGGGCGAAACAGGGTGTGCTGCTGCTGAATACGGTGTTAACCGTGGAAGCTGGCAAAGCGCATTCGCACGCGCGTTTCGGCTGGGAAACCTTCACCGACAATGTGATCAGCGCCATCAACACCCATCGCGAAGGGGTGATTTTCCTGCTGTGGGGATCGCACGCGCAGAAGAAAGGCAGCATTATTGATGCGCAGCGTCATCACGTATTGAAAGCACCGCATCCTTCGCCGCTTTCGGCGCATCGCGGCTTTTTTGGCTGTCAGCATTTTTCCAAAGCCAATGCGCTGCTGAGCCAGGCTGGCCAGACGCCCATTGACTGGACGCCGGTGCTGCCCTGAAAACACAAACGGCCGCATCAGCGGCCGTTGTTACACGGGAGCGGCTTAGCCTTTGGCTTTTGATACCGCAACCATCGCCGGACGCAGCAGGCGACCGTTGAGGGTATAACCGCGCTGCATCACCATCAGCACATGGTTTGGCGCCACTTCTTCAGACTCCATCATCGACATCGCCTGATGCACCTCCGGGTTGAACGGCACATTAGTTTCGCCCACCACTTCCACGCCGAACTTGCGCACCGCACCCAGCAGTGATTTCAGCGTCAGCTCGATGCCTTCAATCATCGAAGCCAGCTCGGTGTTCTCTTTATCCGCCACTTCCAGCGCGCGCTCCAGGCTATCAATCACCGGCAGCAGTTCGTTGGCAAACTTTTCCAGCGCAAACTTGTGCGCTTTTTCCACGTCCATTTCGGCGCGGCGACGGATATTTTCAATCTCAGCCTGCGCGCGCAGCTGGGCGTCACGCACGCCACCCTGCGCCTGCGCTAATTCCGCTTCCAGCTGGGCGATACGCTCATCACGCGGATCCACCTCAGTTGCTGTCTCCGCTTCCGGCTGCTGTTGTTCCTGTTGAATTTCGTCTGAGACTTGCTCGTTTGGGGTGTTCTGTTCTTTACTACTCATGAATTTCTCCGCGTTTTGCACATTCATCTCGCTGGTTGGCTTATTATGGGGATCAGTTTGACGGTTTCAAGTGAACCCATCACATTGCCTGGCCGTTTTGGCTTATGAGGAACACCCGCTAAATGAACAAACACTTTAACTGCATTGGGATCGTCGGCCATCCGCGCCATCCCACTGCGTTAACCACCCATGAAATGCTCTGGCGCTGGCTGACTGACAAAGGCTATGATGTGATCGTGGAACAGCAAATCGCTCGCGAGCTGAACCTGCAGGATGTGCGTACCGGCAGCCTGGCGGACATCGGCCAGTACGCCGATCTGGCGGTGGTGGTTGGCGGCGATGGCAACATGCTGGGCGCCGCGCGCGTGCTGGCTCGTTACGACATCAAGGTGATTGGCATCAACCGCGGCAATCTCGGCTTCCTCACGGACCTCGATCCGGATAACGCGCAGCAGCAGCTGGATGACGTGCTGCAGGGCGATTATTTCGTGGAAAGCCGCTTTTTGCTGGAAGCGCAGGTATGCAAAGAAGAGTGTTCGCCGCGCATCGGCAGCGCCATCAATGAAGTGGTGCTGCATCCGGGCAAAGTGGCGCACATGATTGAATTTGAAGTCTATATCGACGAAGTGTTCGCCTTTTCCCAGCGCTCGGACGGGCTGATTATCTCCACGCCAACCGGTTCAACCGCTTATTCGCTTTCGGCGGGCGGGCCGATATTAACGCCGTCGCTCGATGCGATTGCGCTGGTGCCGATGTTCCCGCACACGCTGTCGGCGCGTCCGCTGGTGATCAACAGTAGCAGCACCATTCGCCTGCGTTTTTCCTCGCTGCGCAGCGACCTGGAGATCAGCTGTGACAGCCAGATCGCCCTGCCGATTCAGGAAGGAGAAGATGTGCTGATTCGCCGCAGCGCCAATCACCTCAATTTAATTCATCCAAAAAATTATAATTATTTTAACACCTTAAGTTCAAAACTCGGATGGTCAAAAAAATTATTCTGAAAAGGCCTGCCGGCTACTTTACTGGATAAAAAACCAGTTTATACTGTATGAAAAACCATATCTGTTTTTACATACAGGTGATTCTATGCTGGCACAACTGACCATCAGTAACTTTGCTATCGTTCGTGAACTGGAGATCGACTTTCATCGTGGCATGACAGCGATCACCGGCGAAACCGGCGCAGGAAAATCCATCGCGATTGATGCGCTGGGCCTGTGCCTTGGCGGCCGTGCTGAAGCAGACATGGTGCGTCAGGGGGCCAGCCGCGCAGATATCTGCGCGCGCTTCCAGCTGAAAGCGTCACCCTCAGCCCAGCGCTGGCTGGCGGAGAACCAGCTCGACGACGGCAACGAATGCCTGTTGCGCCGCGTGATCAGTGCCGATGGCCGCTCACGTGGCTTTATCAACGGCACGTCCGTACCGCTGTCGCAGCTGCGCGAACTCGGTCAGTTACTGATTCAAATCCACGGTCAGCATGCGCATCAGCTGCTGCTTAAAACCGATCACCAGAAACACCTGCTGGATGCCTACGCCGCACACGACGATCGGCTGGCGGAGATGCGTCAGCACTATCAGCGCTGGCATCACAGCTGCCGCGCGCTGGCACAGCATCAGCAGCTGTCGCAGGAGCGTGAAGCCCGCCGCGAACTGCTGCAGTACCAGCTGAAAGAACTCAACGAATTTGCGCCGCAGCCAGGCGAGTTTGAGCAGATTGATGAAGAGTACAAGCGCCTGGCGAACAGCGGTCAGCTGCTGTCCACCAGCCAGCAGGCGCTGCAAATTCTTGCCGACAGCGATGACACCAACCTGCAAAGCCTGCTCTACAGCGCGCGTAATATGCTGAGTGAACTGGTCTCGCTGGACGATAAAGTCAGCGGCGTATTTAACCTGCTGGAAGAAGCCGCGATTCAGCTGAGTGAAGCCAGCGATGAGCTGCGTCACTACTGTGAACGGCTCGACCTCGATCCTAATCGCCTGTACGAGCTGGAGCAGCGTCTGTCGCGGCAGATTGCGCTGGCGCGTAAACACCATGTTTCACCGGAAGCGCTGCCGGTACTGTATCAGCAGCTGCTGGATGAAGCGGAACAGCTGTCGCAGCAGGAGAGCGATCAGGAAAGCCTGCAGAGCGACGTCGTGGCTCATCATCAGGCCGCGCTGGCCTGTGCCGAAGCCCTGCATCAGCAACGCGTTGCCTCGGCGCAGGAGCTGAGCCAGCTGATTACGCAAAGCATGCGCACCCTCGCCATGCCACACGGTGAGTTTGCCATCATGCTGGAATTCAATGCCGATCAACTGACGGCCGAAGGTGCCAGCCGTATTGATTTCCGTGTCACCACCAACCCGGGCCAGCCGCTGCAGCCGCTGGGTAAAGTGGCCTCAGGGGGTGAACTGTCACGAATTGCCCTGGCGATTCAGGTGATCACCGCACAGAAAATGGAAACTCCGGCGATGATTTTCGATGAGGTTGACGTCGGTATCAGCGGTCCGACGGCCGCTGTCGTTGGCCAGATGCTGCGCCAGCTGGGCGAATCGACTCAGGTGATGTGCGTGACTCACCTGCCGCAGGTGGCGGGCTGTGGTCATCAGCACTTCTTCGTCAGCAAAGAGACCGACGGTGCGATGACCGAAACCCACATGCAGCCGCTGGATAAGCGTGCGCGTCTGCAGGAACTGGCGCGCCTGCTCGGCGGCAGCGAAGTCACACGCAACACGCTGGCGAACGCAAAAGAACTTTTAGCAGCCTGACACCGCACTTTTTTGCGGCCTGGTGGTCATATGCTTGCTCTGTAGAGGTTTCCAATAGCTCAAAGGTTTATTATCATCGGCAGTCATATCGCCATAATAAAGCCTGCCGTATGCAGAGTTCAGAATTTGATGGCAACAAAACTGCCTGATGAAAGGCGTTTGGCCCCAGAAAAGGAATGTATAGATGCGCTGTAAAACGCTGACTGCCGCGGCAGTGGTAATGTTGATGATGACCGCCGGATGTTCCACCCTTGAGCGCGTTGTGTATCGTCCGGATATCAATCAGGGGAATTACCTGGTCGCCAGCGACGTTTCGAAGATTCACACCGGCATGACGCAGCAGCAGGTTGCTTACACGCTCGGTACGCCGATGATGCACGACCCGTTTGGCAGCAACGTCTGGTATTACGTGTTCCGTCAGGAGCCAGGTCATGAGAGCGTGAAGCAGCAGACGCTGACGCTGACCTTCGACAGCAACGGTACGCTGACGAACATCGACAACAAACCGCGCCTCACCGGCACTGAAGACTGAGTGAGCCGCAACAAAAAAGGCGCCTGAGCGCCTTTTTTAATGCCTGTAATTTACTTTTTCGTTGCCGCGCGCTCTGCCCGTTGCCGGCGCATCTCTTTTGGATCGGCAATCAGCGGGCGATAAATCTCGACCCGATCGCCATCCTGCAGCGTATCGCCCAGCTTGACCGGACGGCTGAAAATGCCGACCTTGTTGCTGCTCAGGTCAATATCTTTGCGCAGCGTCAGCAATCCGGATGCCTGAATCGCCTGCTCAACCGTCGCGCCCTCTTCCAGGCTAACCTCACGCAGATACTGTTTATCAGGTAGCGCGTACACCACTTCAACGCTGATGTCAGCCACGGTAAACCTCTTTGGCGCGCTGGGTAAACGCCTGCACCATGCTGTTGGCCAGCTCTTTGAAGATGCGGCCAAACGCCATCTCGACCAGCATATTGGTAAACTCAAAGTCGAGGCTGAGCTCAACCTTGCAGGCATCGTCGCCGAGCGAGATAAATTTCCAGCCACCGGTCAGCTTGCGGAACGGCCCGTCGACCAGCTGCATATGAATGCTCTGGTTATCGGTCAGGGTGTTACGCGTGGTAAAAGTTTTACTGATGCCGGCTTTGGAGACATCCACCGCGGCGGTCATCTGGTTACCGCTGTTATCCAGCACGCGGCTGCCGGTACAGCCCGGAAGAAATTCAGGATAAGCATCCACATCATTCACGAGCCGGTACATCTGCTCAGCGCTATACGGGACCAGCGCTGAACGGCTAATCTGGGCCATAATGGTTCCTGTTGATCACAAAACCGTTGAATTATACCATTTTAAGCTACCAAACAAAAATTCACGCCTTTGCCAGCTGTGCTAAAATAGTGTGTTTTTTACCGCCCCGCAGGACAGGGGATGCGCCCACAGACTGAGTGATGTAGACTACGCCGCACTATGACAAAGAAAAAAGCTCACAAACCCGGTTCAGCCACTATTGCCCTCAACAAACGCGCCCGCCATGAATACTTCATTGAAGAAGAGTTCGAGGCCGGCATGGCGTTGCAAGGATGGGAAGTCAAATCACTGCGTGCCGGTAAAGCCAACATCAGCGACAGCTATATTTTGCTGCGCGATGGCGAAGCCTATCTGTTCGGTTCCACTTTTCAGCCGCTGGCGGTGGCATCAAGCCACGTGGTGTGCGATCCCACGCGTAACCGCAAGCTGCTGTTGAACCAGCGCGAACTGGACTCCCTGTACGGCCGTGTTAACCGCGAAGGTTACACTGTGGTCGCGCTGTCGCTGTACTGGAAAAACGCCTGGGCCAAACTGAAGATTGGTGTGGCACGCGGTAAGAAAGAACACGACAAGCGCGCGGACATTAAAGATCGCGAGTGGAAGATGGACAAAGCACGAATTATGAAGAATGCCAGCCGTTAACCACTGGAATCTTTTATAATTTTTTGCTAGAGTAAGAAGTCTTGGGGCTGATTCTGGATTCGACGGGATTCGCGAAACCCAAGGTGCATGCCGAGGTGCGGTAGGCCTCGCTAAAAAACCGCAAAAAAATAGTCGCAAACGACGAAAACTACGCTTTAGCAGCTTAATAACCT
>NZ_JASEWO010000293.1:0-3147 GCF_030024295.1 Pantoea sp. Pa-EAmG | reverse complement strand
ACGTGACCATTCTCGGCGCGTCGAAAGGCGGCAGTGCCGCGCTCTACTTTGGTATCCGCCACAACATCAGAAACATTATTACTGCAGTACCGCAGTTTTTTCTCGGTGACTATGCAAGCCAGATTTGGCCCAGTGTGGGGAAGGCGATGATGGGAGAGATAAGCCCGGCTGCGGTCGCGTTGCTAAATAAATACCTGCCCAATGCCCTGCGACGCGATCGCCAGACACAGAAAAATATTTATCTGTTTACTGCTCTGGCCGATCATCAGCGCGAGCAGGAAGTGTTACCGCACCTCGGGCTGCTGGAAAAATACAGTAATTTCAATCTGATTGAATCGTCATCACCCTGTATCACGCAACATAATGAGGTGACCCGCTATAACCTCAACCTGATTCTGGCGCTGATATATCAGCTGGAGCAGAATATCACCCCGCGCTGGGGCCATATTCGCAACGGCAGCAGTTGGTAACGGCGCAGCTGAAAATCATAGGTTGGCTATGACGAATCCCCGGCTAACGCGTGATTAAAAAGATCGCCAGCATAAAACCGACAAACAAACCGGCAAAGGTCAGCAATCCGGTGCGCGGCGTTTTGGCCTGACCGACAATCGCGCCGATAAAAATGCTCAGAATGGTGAGCGTGCCAATCATCACCCAAAGAAGATAGTGTGTATTTGCTGCCATGCGAAATCCTGTTAAGCGGCCATCAATCAATGCGCCCTGTTATACCATTTTTCGCTGTGGCTGGCTGCTGCAAATATCCGCTGCGTTGCGCTCAGCATGACGATGCGTAATATGTGACAACGTCACTTACGTATTATCTCACGCAATGTTATCACGCTTAATAAATGCGCTAATTGAGCAAATAAAGTCCGGCGACAAGGGTACCGACGGAAATAATATGGAATAGCTCAGTCATGGTAGCGACCTCAATTTGATGCCTGTACGACTCAGTCAAGAACAGCATCTGGCGTTCGTCAAATCATCACCGCCTGCATTAAGCGCAGCCGATGGCATAAATACCAATCGATGCTTAACTGAATACGTACCCATAAGACAGGAGGAAAGCCATGAGCCAGTCTGCATTAGCCACCTACCTTGCGTTAAGCGACGACGACCTCAATGAGATGGGCATCCGTCCGGACACGCTGTTCAAAGCGCAGCCCGACGATAACGGCGCCGCCGGTTACTATTTCAACGTACCGGACACCACGCCGCAGCGCGTGCTGGGGCAGAAACGCTGGTCGCTGGGCGATCGCATCGACATTCCGGCAAGCGTGTTAAATAACGATTCAGCGTAACGGCTCCCGGGATGCGCGATCCTGTGCCAGGCTTAAGTCATTGTGGAATGTTGCAATCAAGAGGGAATGATTATGATGAAAAAAACGGTACTGGCGTCACTGCTGATGGTGTTTAGTCTGGGCGCTATCGCTGAACAGGGCGGCTTTGAGGGCGGTAAAACCCCGCCGCCACAGAAACAACAGGACGCCGGTTATAAAGGTTCTGAAGACACCGGCCAGACGCATATCGAACAGATTCGGGATTTTCGTCAGGGCGGCTATGTCACGCTGGAAGGTTATATCGTTAAAAAGTTAAGCGGTGATAATTATCAGTTTCGTGACAGCACCGGCACCGTGACCATTAAGGCTGCAGCCGATACCTTCAAAGGCAAAACCTATAACGCCGAGGATCAGGTCCGGGTGAGCGGCAAAGTGTATGGCCGTGGCGAAAATACCCGTGTGGATGTTGCACGTATCGAAGAACCTTAATGCGTTATCGTCCGGTCCGCCGTCGCGCGTGCGGCGGACATTATCTTTCGATTCTCAGGAAATCATCGCATGAAGAGCCTGTTTGCCAGTCTGTTAATCCTCTCCACCCTGACCGCGCTGGCTGGCTGTCAGCAACCTGAACGGCCAATTGGCCCGGACGGACGCCCTAATGTCCCTGCAGAACAACCGGTGCCCGGCGGTCCAATGAGTAAAGGACCGGTAGGCCAGCCGCAGGCCTGACCGTTAGCGGCATCAGTACTTACCGCGCCCTGCCCTGAAAATTTATTGTCCTCATTGCCGCCGGGTATTATTACCGGCGGCATTTTTACGTCTGGCTTAATTAACGCCCACCACCATTACCCTGATTAAATTTTCATGGCTATGCTTGGTTATTACGCTGAAATAAAGGATATGCTGATGCACAGTCTTGATCCACAAATGTTGCTGTTACTCTATTTTGTCTTACCGGTTTGGCTTATTGCTGGCTTTGCCGACTGGCTTTGTCATCGCGCAACCGAAATAGAGCATACCTCCGGCGTTAAAGAAACGTGGATACATATTTTAATGTTTCTGGAGATGGGCACTCCGCTGCTGCTGGCATTATTTCTTGAGGTGAATGCGCTGATTATTGCGCTAATGATCGTGCTGTTTTTTTGTCATGAAGCCACTGCGTTATGGGACGTCAGCTATGCGGTGAAAAGCAGAAAAGTGACGCCGGTCGAACAACACATCCACAGTTTTCTCGAAATGGTGCCGCTGATGGCGCTGCTACTGGTGATCTCCCGTCACTGGCCGCAATTTCTCGCGCTGTTTGGGGCCGGCAATGAAACGCCCCGGCTTACTCTTACGCTGCGTGCCGATCCGCTGCCGCAGGGTTATATTATTGGCGTACTGTGCGCAATCGTGGTGTTTGAACTGCTGCCTTATCTGGAAGAATATCTGCGTACCCGGCGCGCGAAGAAAAACGCCTCAACGTGAACAGCATAAACCACCGTGCTGAATGGAAATGGGAATGATTGGGGAAGCTATTGATTCCACCACAGCCAATACCCACATGATAAAAAAACCTCCCGCGGGAGGTTTATCGATTAGATCGGTTTTTGCCCATCGTCTTCAGGCAATCCGGTGCCGGTATCATCATCGTCATCAAGCGGCTCTTCGCCGGGCACCTGCGCATCATCAGGCAGCGGAGTGACATCATCGGGTCGTTCTGACATAAGCACCTCCATACCCCACATTGGGTAATAACTATTTTAGTTGCGTTATCCTTCAGCCCGGCGGGTTTATCACGCATCTGTGAATTAAGCGTAAGAAGTAAATTAGTTATGGGTTAACGCTTTGCTTATCGCCTGCCCTCGGCTAACGCGATAAACAAAAA
>NZ_JASEWO010000068.1:0-22513 GCF_030024295.1 Pantoea sp. Pa-EAmG | reverse complement strand
TCTCCAAAATCCAGCAAGGCTTTGGTTTCTCGATTATGCCACCGCCGATTCTGGGTCTGGGGCAAGGTTCGGGTTACTCGCTGTATGTGCAGGATCGTGCGGGCTTAGGTTACGGGGCGCTGCAAACCGCCATCAATACCTTGTCCGGTGCGGTGATGCAGACGCCTGGCATGATGTTCCCGATCTCCTCCTATCAGGCCAACGTGCCGCAGCTGGATGTGCAGGTTGATCGCGACAAAGCCAAAGCGCAGGGCGTATCGCTGACCGATCTGTTCACGACGCTGCAGGTGTATCTGGGTTCCTCTTACGTCAACGACTTCAATAAGTTTGGTCGTACCTGGCGTGTGATGGCGCAGGCTGACGGGGATTTCCGCGACAGCGTGCAGGATATCGCGAACCTGCGCACCCGTAACGATCGCGGTGAGATGGTGCCGATTGGCAGCATGGTGAACATCACCACCACCTACGGTCCGGACCCGGTGATTCGCTATAACGGCTATCCGGCGGCTGACCTGATTGGCGATGCCGATCCGCGCGTGCTCTCTTCTGCGCAGGCGATGGAAAAACTCGAGGCGATGTCCAGCCAGGTGCTGCCGAACGGCATGAATATCGAATGGACCGACCTGAGCTATCAGCAGGCAACCCAGGGCAACACCGCGTTTATCGTATTCCCGGTGGCGGTGCTGCTGGCGTTCCTGGTACTGGCGGCGCTGTATGAGAGCTGGACGCTGCCGCTGGCGGTGATCCTGATCGTACCGGTGACGATGCTCTCCGCACTGGTCGGCGTGTGGCTGACCGGCGGCGATAACAACGTGTTTGTCCAGGTAGGTCTGGTGGTGCTGATGGGGCTGGCATGTAAGAACGCCATCCTGATCGTCGAGTTCGCCCGCGAACTGGAGATGCAGGGCAAAGGGATTGTGGAGTCAGCGCTGGAAGCCTGTCGCCTGCGTCTGCGCCCTATCGTTATGACCTCCATCGCCTTTATTGCCGGCACCGTGCCGCTGATTCTGGGCGAAGGTGCGGGCGCCGAAGTGCGTGGCGTCACCGGCATCACCGTGTTCTCGGGCATGCTGGGGGTTACGCTGTTTGGCCTGTTCCTGACGCCGGTGTTCTACGTGACGCTGCGTAAGCTGGTGACGCGCAAGCAGCAGCCGGCGGTGGAAACGCAGACGGTGTAAACGTTAAGGAGTAAAACCCATCCGGGCCACCGTGCCCGGATTTTTTTTGCCTGACGCAGCACGACGATGTTACACAATAACAGCGCGCCTTTGCGCCAGAGCACAGCAGCAGGATTTCACAGGATTTACAGGGGGAGATTGCGCGTACAGAAGCGGAATGGCAAGGTGCGCATCAGCGATGCGCACGGGAGGTTAGCGGTCTTTTTTGCAGAGATCGGCGATTTCGAGGTCAGGCAGCGGTTCGCAGTTGCTGGTATCGTGCTTTTTCAGCTCGTTAAGGGCATCGGCGACGGTGCGGGTTTCCAGCACTTTAAGCGACGCCTCTTCCGCTTGCTCCGCGATCGATTTGAAGTACCAGCACAGGTTGGCGCTGACCAGGCAGCGCGGTGCGACATCGGGGCGCGACGCCCACAGTTTTTTGTCTTCAATCACTGAGGTGTAGATATCGCGCAGCGTGATCTCAGCGGCCGGACGACCCAGATGGATCGAGCCGGTACGGCCAAGCGTCGAGACAATGATGCCATCGCGCGTTAACGGAACCATGAGTTTCCGAATGAAACTGGGGTTCGCTTCAAGACCGTACGCCAGAATGGCACTGGTCGAGCGTTTACCCAATTGCTCCGCCATCGCTACGCTCAAAACCATCTGCAAAGCTGTCGGGAAGCGGTAATCTAGCATTTCTGTTTCCTGAGTTGCGGCCTATCTTCTTGTTTTCATACCGCGGCAGTGAATAATCAATGAGCAATAAATATAACAAACACTGTTGCTTTTTAGAATACCGAAAATGCTTTCCGCCCGTGACTAACCTGCGCTATTACCCGCCTTGATATCTACTTAAACTATTGAATTTAGATAAAAATATTCCAACAGGGCATGCCGCTGACCGCTTTAGCACTCTGAGCCTTGCGCAACAATATGCGCGATGTGTCACTTTTTTGCCCCCACCGCTGTAGCTGCGGGCTGGCAAAGGACGTTGTGACAAAGGGACGATCATTTCTGCACGCGTGGTGCGCCGTCTGCGCAACCGACCTTCAGACAAACCATTGTTTCTGTGTAAGAAACAAAAACACACCGGCGAAGGGGCTGCGTCAGGGTCGATTAACCGGTTTCTGAAAGGAATAATATTGATCAGGGTCATGAGTCCCTTGCTATTTTTTGCACAAAATGCGCGCCGTTACTATTTTCGAGGCGCGAAATAATGTCTGTATTATCCCCGGTCGTCGGCGCGTTATTGCTGACCGTTCTCCCGCTGACGGTGGGCATCATCACGGCGGCAACCAGCTGCCTGAACGCGCCAACCTTATGGCAATGCGTACGGATGGCACCGCTGCCTTTCGTTGTCTCGGCTGGCTGCACTCTGCTGTTAAGCGCGTTGTGTTGCCTGCTGCAATATCTGACGGATCGCCACTAAAGCGCAGCAGCGGCCATCTCTGCCCGTTAGCCGTCAGTGGCGATTTCAACCTGCGGATTCCGGAGCGCCTGCCGGCAATTTCCGCTTCAGCACCACCACCAAAAGCACGTTGATCAGCGCCAGCCCGCATAACAGCCACAGCGTAGCCTGCGCGCCGGAATGCTGGAAAATATAGCCGCCAATCAGCGGCGTGAGCGCCTGACCAATCAGCGCCGGTCGCGCCATGCGGCCAACCACAATGGCGTACTCTTCCGGTTTTACCATCGCCAGCGGCAGCGTACCGCGCACGATAGCCCGCAAGCCATTTCCTGCACCGTACAGCACCATACTTACCAGCGCCCACGCGGGATAACAGGCCAGCAGCAGTAATCCCAGCGCCACCAGTCCGACCGAGAAGAAAGTGGTCCAGATGGGATGGCCGCGTTTGAACGCCATATCGACAATGCGCGACGCCACCTGGCACGGCCCCAGCAGCGTGCTGATCGCCAGCGCGGCGCTCAGCGAATGCCCGCTCGCCTGCAGCAGGGTAATCAGCTGCACCGATATCGCCATCATGATCACCGACGCGAGGGTAAAGATGCTGCACAGCAGCCAGAACAGCGTGGGAGCCAGTGAATTCTGTGCGGTATGCTGTTGCCTGGTTTTTGGCATCGATGGCGTGCGCGGCGCCGGCAGCGCATACAGGTAAGCAGGCAGCACCGCCAGACACAGCAGCGCGGCAATAGCCAGACAGGCGCCGCGCCACTCCAGCCAGTGGATCAGCAGCGCGATGCCGGGCCACACCAGCGAGGTGCAGAATCCTGAAATCAGCGTAATACCGGTAATCGCGCCACGCGCCTGGCCGCCATATAAGGTGCCCAGCGTGGCGAACAGCGCGTCATACAGCCCCATCGCCATACCCGCGCCGATAATCAGCCAGGCAAACAGAAACAGCGGCAAACTGTGACTCAGCGCCATGATCACCAGCCCGAGCGCCATCACCGCCCCGCTCGCCGCCAGCAGCCGGCGACCCTGTGCGCGGGCAATCAGCCGGCCGCACAGCGGTGCCAGCAGGCCGGAGACCAGAATGCCGAGCGAAAGTGCGCCATACACCCACTGCTGCGACCAGCCGGTTTCCGCGATGATCGGGTTAGCCATCACGGCCATCAAGTAAAATGATCCGCCCCACGACAGGATCTGCACGGCGCCGAGCGTAACGATAGCGGGCGCGCCCGGTTTTGGCTGATACTCCACAGCGAATATCCGTTAACAGGTAAATCACGGTTATAACATGTTCATCCGACAGGAAAAATGCCCGCGCGCCCTGTCGAGCCGAATTCCACGCCGGGTTTCAGCGATTGGATAGATAAACCTTATTATAGTATGTTGTAACTAGTATGCTTGCTTGCTCGCCGCGTCATTCAGTGCCACCCTTTGGTATGTTGTAACTATGGAGAACCGCGATGGCTCGCTATGATTTGGTGGCTGATTTACACGAATGCGTGAATACGCTGGAGCGCGAA
Source organism: Pantoea sp. Pa-EAmG (assembly GCF_030024295.1). Taxonomy (NCBI): domain Bacteria; kingdom Pseudomonadati; phylum Pseudomonadota; class Gammaproteobacteria; order Enterobacterales; family Erwiniaceae; genus Pantoea; species Pantoea sp. Pa-EAmG. The sequence goes on along the minus strand of NZ_JASEWO010000068.1, from coordinate 18,422 downwards.
CTCACTGCGCTGCGGGCGTCGGTTGAACAGCAGCCGCTGTTGCTGGCGCGCGTGTTCAGCCTGCCGGAGATCGAGAAAGGCAAAGAGCATGATGAAATCAACCGCATCGCGGTGACCCAGCACCTCGGTAAACGCGCGCGCGAAATGGCCCTCGCCCACTATTGTCGCCTGTTTATGCAGCATCAGTCGGAAAAACTCAGCACCAAAGCGGCGGTGCGTCTGCCTGGCGCCCTCTGCATTGAGGCGGATGAGGCGGCCAGCCAGCGACTGGAGCAGCAGGTCACGACCATCAACACCCTTAAGCAGCGGCTGGAGCAATTGATCACCGTCGACTCCGGCCTGCCGAGCGAGGCGCGTTTTGAGTTTGTGCACCAGCATCTGCGTGGCCTGATCACGCTCAACGCCTACCGCAGCGTCACGCTACTGCAGGCGCCGGATACGCTGCGTTTTGGCTGGGCGAATAAAAACATCATCAAGAAGGTGACGCGCGAGGCCATCGTCGGGCAGCTGGAGCGCAGCCTGAAGGCGAACCGCGCGCAGGCGCCGTGGACGCGCGAACAGTGGGCAGAGAAAGTGCAGCAGGAGCTGGAGCGGGTGCGGTCATTGCCGGACGGCGCGCAGCTGAAGATCAAGCGGCCAGTCAAAGTGCAACCTATCGCGCGGCTGTGGCGCGCCAGCGAGAAAAAACAGCTGCAGCTGGCCTGCCCTTCGCCGCTGCTGGTGTTGTGTCGCGATCGTACGCAGGTGCCGACGCTGGGTGAACTGCTGGATTACGATGCTGAAAACATCGCGCACCGTTACAAGCCGCTGGCGCAGCCGCTGCATTTGATCATCCCGCGGCTGCATTTATGGAGTGACCGTCTGTAAGGCAAAAAAACAGCGCGACAGGTCGCGCTGTGGTGCCCGGCAGTAAAGCTATTGCTTCATGCTGCCAACCATCTCTTCCGGCCGCACCCATTCGTCAAACTGCGCTTCGGTCAGGTAGCCGAGCTTCAGCGCCGAGGCTTTCAGCGTCAGCCCCTGTTTGTGCGCCTGCTTGGCAATTTCCGCCGCTTTGTCATAGCCGATATGGGTATTCAGCGCGGTAACCAGCATCAGCGACTCGTTGAGCAGCTGATCGATGCGCTCGCGGTTGGGCTCAATGCCCACCGCGCAATGGTGATTGAAGCTGTCCATGCCGTCTGCCAGCAGCCGTACCGACTGCAGGAAGTTGTGGATCACCATGGGCCGGTAGACGTTGAGTTCGAAGTTACCGGACGCACCGCCCATGTTCACCGCCACATCATTGCCCATCACCTGGCAGCACAGCATGGTCAGCGCTTCACACTGGGTAGGATTGACTTTGCCTGGCATGATCGAGCTGCCGGGCTCATTTTCCGGAATGCTGATTTCACCGATGCCGCAGCGCGGACCGGACGACAGCCAGCGCACGTCGTTAGCGATTTTCATCAGCGAGGCGGCCAGGCCTTTCAGCGCGCCGTGCGCATGCACCAGCGCATCGCAGGTCGCCAGCGCTTCAAACTTGTTGGGCGCAGTGACAAAGGGTTGCTGCGTCAGGTCGGCCAGCGCTTTCGCCACGCGCACCGCATATTCCGGATGGGTATTCAGGCCGGTACCGACTGCGGTACCGCCCAGCGCCAGCTCGGCGACGTGCGGAATACTGTGTTCGATGTGCTTCAGATTGTGCTCCAGCATGGCAACCCAGCCGGAAATCTCCTGGCCGAGCGTCAGCGGTGTGGCGTCCTGCAGGTGGGTACGACCAATTTTAACGATGTCTTTAAACGCGGCGGACTTCTCGCTCAGGGTATTTTTCAGCACCTCGATTTGCGGGATCAGCTGTTCGCGCAGCGCAATCACCGCAGCAACGTGCATCGCCGTCGGGAACACATCGTTGGAGCTCTGGCTCTTGTTAACATCATCATTCGGATGCACTTTGCGCGACATGCCGCGCTCGCCGCCCAGCAGTTCGCTGGCGCGGTTAGCCAGCACTTCATTCATGTTCATGTTGGTCTGGGTGCCGGAGCCGGTCTGCCAGATGGCCAGCGGGAACTCGTCGCTGTGCTGGTCGGCCAGCACCTCGTCAGCGGCGTCGATAATCGCCCCGGCCCGTTCAGCCGGCAGCAGCCCCAGATCGCGGTTAACCTGGGCGGCGGCGCGCTTGGTCAGCGCCAGCGCATGCACCAGCGCCACGGGCATCTTCTCGGTGGAGATACGGAAGTGCTCCAGCGAACGCTGCGTTTGTGCGCCCCACAACTTATCTGCCGGAACTTCGATCGGACCCATTGAATCTTTTTCAATGCGGTTGGCTGCCATGACTACGTCTCCTTAGCTCAGATTTTGAGGTTTCCGCCTAAGTCGTCTTCCCGCGACGCCTTAGAGCGAGCAAGATTGTCACATACAAGAAATTAACATTATGCGAGCCCATCGCGTTTATTGCACTTGTTCGTGTATTTTCTATGGCACTTTCTGCTTTAATACGCTTATTTACTTACCGTTATTAAGGGTAAACGATGCAAAAATTGAACAATTCGCTGCAAAATTATGCATGGGGCAGCAAAACCGCGCTGACCGAACTCTACGGCATCGAAAACCCGCAGGGATTGCCGATGGCGGAATTATGGATGGGCGCGCACCCCAAAAGCCCCTCTACCGTTGAAGTGAATGGCGTCACCCGTTCGCTGCGTGACGTGATCAATGACGATCAGGTCGCGACGCTGGGGGCTGCGGTAGCGCAGCGTTTCGGTGAGCTGCCGTTTCTGTTTAAAGTGCTGTGCGCCGATCAGCCGTTATCAATTCAGGTGCATCCCAGTAAAACTGCCGCAGAAGCCGGTTTCGCGCGTGAAAACGCGGCGGGCATTCCGCTCAGCGCCGCCGAGCGCAACTATAAAGATGCTAACCACAAGCCCGAACTGGTGTATGCCCTGACGCCGTTCCAGGCGATGAACGGCTTTCGCGAACTGCCTGAGATTGTCTCGCTGCTGGAGCCGGTCGCGGGCGCGCATCCGCAGATCGCCCATTTCCTCGAAAACGCCAGCGAAGCCGCACTGGCTAAACTGTTCGCTACCCTGCTGTCGCTGAAAGACGAAAGCAAATCCCGCGCGCTCGGCGTGCTGAAATCCGCGCTGAACGCGCGCGAAGGCGAGCCGTGGCAGACCATCAAAACGATCGCCAGCGACTATCCGGACGATAATGGCCTGTTCTCACCGCTGCTGCTGAATGTCATCACCCTGCAACCGGGTGAGGCGATGTTCCTGTTCGCCGAAACGCCGCATGCCTATCTGAAAGGCGTGGCGCTGGAAGTGATGGCCAATTCGGATAACGTGCTGCGCGCCGGCCTGACGCCGAAATTCATTGATATTCCGGAACTGCTGGCCAACCTGAAGTTCGAGGCCAAACCGGCGGCGACGCTGCTCACACAGCCGCAGGCACAGGGCGACAGCCTCAACTTCCCGATTCCGGTAGAGGATTTTGCCTTCGCCATCCATACGCTTTCGGCCACGCCGCAAACGCTGGCACAGCACAGTGCCGCCCTGCTGTTCTGCATTGAAGGCCAGGCGGTGATTGAAAAGGCCGGACAGCAGCTGGTACTGCAACCGGGCGAATCCTGCTTTGTCGCAGCCAGCGAGTCGCCGGTGAGCGCGGCGGGGACCGGTCGTCTGGCGCGGGTGTACAACGCGCTGACGTGAGGCGGCTGACGCCTGCAGCATTAACTGCTATTATTTCAAACTATTAATTAAAAAACGCCTGCGGGCGTTTTTCTTCACCCGTCGCGCGGCCCAACGGTATGCGCACGCAAGGATAAGGACGACTCAGCGATGAAAAAGACCAAGGTTGCCGTAGGTGTGATTGTGGCGCTCGGCGTAATCTGGACTGGCGCAGCGTGGTTTACCGGTAAACAGCTGGAAAGCCACATGGATGAGATGCTGCAAAATGCCAACAGCCAGATCAACGCGTACGCGCCGAATAGCCGTCTGACGCTCAGCTATCAGGATTACCAGCGTGGCGTATTCAGCAGCAAAACCAAACTGGTAATTCAGGCCAGTTCGCAGACCGAAGACAATCCGCTGCTGAAGCCGGGTCAAAGCATCGTGCTCAACGAAACCATCGACCACGGTCCTTTCCCGTTTGCTCAGCTGAAGCGCGGCAACCTGATCCCCAGCATGGCCTCGGTCCACACCGAACTGGAAAACATCGATGCGGTGAAGAAACTGTTTGAACTGACTCAGGGCAAATCGCTGGTTAATGCCGATACCCGCGTCGGGTACAGCGGCGCGACCGATACCGCGCTGCACCTGCTGCCGGTGGATTACAGCAATGCGCAGACCGGTGATCGCCTCGCCACCAACGGCGGCACGCTCAACGTCAGCGCGGACAGCAAAGGCGACAAAGTGAGTCTGCAGGGCGACTTCTCCAGCATCGCCGTCACCAGCAAAAACCAGTTGCAGCAGCCGGTGCTGTTTACCCTTAACGGTCTGAAGCTGGGCGGTGACACCCACCTGAGTCCGGAAGGCGTGCGCGTCGGCGACCAGACCATCACGCTGGATAAGCTCGACGCCAGCATCAACGGTCAGGAAGGCCTGACGCTGGAGAAGCTGGACGGGAAGTCCTCGTTCGACAACAAAGACGGTAAGATTGGCGGCCAGATTGATTATCAGGTCGATAGCATCAGCCTGCAGAAACAGCCGTTCGGCGAAGCCAAACTGGCGATGAAATTTGCGCAGTTTGATGCTCAGGCGGTGAAAACCTTCTCTGACCAGTACAATGCGCAGATGCAGGATCTGCTGAACCAGCCTGGCGTGGTGGACGATCCTATCCGCTACCAGGCCAGCGTGCAGACCATTCTGAGAAATAACCTGCCGACCCTGCTGAAAGGTTCGCCGACCGTAAGCGTGGCGCCGCTGAGCTGGAAAAATGACAAGGGCGAGAGCACGTTCAACCTTAACGTCGGTTTTAACGATCCGGCGACCGTCACCGGTGAACCGCAGAGTCTGGGTGCCGCCGTGGATCGCGTGCTGAAAACGCTCGACGGCAAGCTGAGCATCAATATGCCGATGGCGACCGAAGTGATGCGTCACGTCGGGCTGGCGGAAGGTTATCAGGGTGATGATGCGCAGAAGCTGGCCGATCAGCAGGTGAAAGGTCTGGCGGCAATGGGCCAGATGTTCCGTCTGACGCAGCAGCAGGACGATAACATCACCACCAGCCTGCAATACGCTAACGGTCAGGTCACCATGAATGGCGACAAAATGACGCTGGAGCAGTTCCTGTCGCGTTACATGCTGGGTGCGCCAACCAGCGAAGGCATGCCTGAGTAAACCTGCCGGCAGCCCGCTCAGGGCTGCCGTTTTCCTGCTGCGAAAAAAAATTCACGTTTTCCTGCATCCAGTTGGCACCCCCGAACGTATATCCCTGTGTGAGCACCCTTCTGCTCCTTCAATGAGGATATATGATGAAAAAGTTAATCAGTTATGCCGTCCTGTCTGCCGCCCTGCTTGGCGCGAACGCTTCGATGGCGGCCATGCACGCCGATTCGGTGATGGTGGGCGGCGCGGCAATGTATCCACAAAAAAATATTATTGAAAATGCCCTGAACTCGAAGGATCACACCACGCTGGTGGCGGCGGTCAAAGCGGCGGGCCTAGTCGACACCTTGCAGGGTAAAGGTCCGTTTACCGTCTTTGCACCGACCAACGCCGCCTTTGCCAAACTGCCTGCCGGCACCGTTGATGCGTTACTCAAACCGGAAAACAAAGCCAAACTCACCAGCGTGCTAACCTACCATGTGGTCGCCGGTAAATATGATATGAAAGCGCTGGAGCAAAAAATTAAACAGGGTGGCGGTAAAGCCGAATTGAAAACGGTGAATGGTCAGCCGCTGTGGATTATGAGCAACGGCCCGCACAATATTCAGCTGAAAGATGGTCAGGGTAATGTGGCGAATATCAGCACTTATGATGTTAATCAGAAAAATGGCGTGATTGATGTTATTGATACTGTTTTGATGCCTGAATAACTGTCTATACTCGGTAAGGTTAAATAAACCCGCCAGGAGTATTATGGACGCGTCTCAGGCTGAGCAACAAATAGCCTTAATCAGGGCGGTCGCCAGTGGCGATCGCCCTGCGTTTGAACAGCTGTACCGGCTGACGTCACCGCACCTGTTTGCGATAGCGCTGCGCATGTTACGCCAGCGGGCGTGGGCGGAAGAGATTCTGCACGAGTGCTATATCACCATCTGGCACAACGCAGCGTCATTTAACAGTGCGCTAAGTTCGCCGCTGACCTGGATGACGCACATTGTGCGTAACCGCTGCATTGACTGGCTGCGCAGCGGCTATGCCAGACAATTTAACACTGACGAAACCTGGCTCGACGAACACAGCAGTGCGCTGGATGACACCCGCATTGATGAGCAGTGCGATCCGCAGGTCGCCCGCTTACACCAGTGTATGAAGCATCTCAGCAGTGAGCAGCGCCAGTCTATCTCGCTGGCCTACTATCAGGGCTTGTCACATGCGGACATCGCCGGATGGCTGCAGCAGCCGGTGGGCTCGGTGAAAAGCTGGATTCGACGCGGGATGGAACATTTACGGGAGTGCGTAGGACTATGAGCGACAAGGTGCAGCGAGACGAAGCCCTGGCTGCAGAATACGCCCTCGGCACCCTGCGCGGCAGCGCGCGATTGCGCTTTCAGCGCAGACTGCAGGCCGAGCCGGTGCTGGCGGCGCAGGTCGCCCGCTGGCAGACGCTGCTGGCGGGTCTCGATCAGGCTCAGCCGCCCGTCACGCCGCCGGAAACGCTATGGAAAAAAATTGCCCTTTCTCTGCCGCCCGACAAGCGCGTCGCCCCCGCACGCCGGACGCTGCCGTGGCTGGCTGCCGCCTGCGTCGCGCTGGGCTTCGCGCTGTCGGCTTACTGGCTACGCGAGCCGGTGATGACACCGCTGGCGGTGCTGACCGATGCGCAACACAGTCAGCAATGGGTGGTGAGCGCCAGCCGCCGGCAGGACGTGATCAGTCTGGCGCCGCTGCAGGTCAGCGCGGTCAGGGCGGATCAGAGTCTGGAACTGTGGCTGATTCCGCCGGGCCGGGCACCCGTTTCACTTGGTCTGGTCACCGGAAGTGCGCCGCAGCAGTATCCGATTGAGAAACAGCAGTCGCTGGTTAAGGCGACGCTGGCGATCAGTCTCGAGCCGCACGGCGGTTCGCCAACCGGACGTCCAACGGGCCCGGTGCTTTACAGTGTGAATTTATAATCGGTGATGGTCACGGGTGAAATTAGCGTTAACACGGCAGCGTTTATTATTTGTTGACGCCCAGCGTGTTGCAGGCGGAGTGCTGTTAATCATTGCGGCGTGACTTAAGCTAAATTAACGGGCACTGAACGCTCAATTTCAGCAAACGGCAAAAACAATGAAAGTTTATTTATCCGCCGGCGAGCCTGACTGCCGCGGCCAGGCGAAATAACCCTCTTGTAAATTAATCTGGCATATCTTTGGGAAAGAAATATTTTATCGACGATTCATTTTCTTTTTCAGAATTCCCTGCCATGCTTAAAACGCTAAACCATAGTACGCGATATTATCGCGAACAATAAATAATAACGCTCGACACCATTGTGTCTTAAACGACACCGGGGAAACTCACCATGCAATTTCTTAAAAACTTCACCATTCGCCGGGTTGTGCAGTGCATCCTGGTCGCGGCGCTACTGATTGTGGCGCTGGCCGGGATCTATGGCAGCACGGTGCTGCGCGACATGCATCAGCGCGAACTGCATAACGCCACCCTGACCAGCCAGCTGCTGTTTCTCAATCGCGCAAGTTTAGTGATGGCATCGGGAACCACGGCGGCGAAAGCGGCTGTAGCGACCGATGCCCCGGCCGATAGCGACTGGGCGCCGCTGCGTACCGCCCTCACCGCATCGCCGGCTGACTTTGCGGTGCCTGCGGCTGAGCGCCTGCATTTCCTGCAGCGCGACATCGCAGCGAATAACCATGCCGACCAGTCCGATCGCCAGCGTCTGCAAATGGCCTTTGGCATTGCTGCACTGCTGATGCTCGCGCTGCTGCTGTTCTGTGACCGTTTTCTGGTCACGCATCTGGTACGGCCGCTGGGGGCGCTGCGGGAACATTTCCGCGGCATCGCCGCTGGCGATCTTACGCGGGAACCGCAGGATTTTGGCCGCAACTGTGTGGGTCAGCTGATTCCGCTGGTCAGGCTGATGCAGCAGAGCCTGCTGACCACGGTGCGTGCCGTGCATGACAACACCGACGTGCTACGCAAGGAGTCTGCGGATATCGCCAGCGGCAATGCCGATCTGTCCGACCGCACCACCCGCCAGGCGGCTGCGCTCGAGCAGACCTCGGCCAGCATGGAGCAGCTTAGCGCCACCGTAGAGAAAAATGCCCACAGCGCGGGCGAAGCGCGCGAGCTGGCTGAGGATGCGGCGCGCACCACGCGCGACGGCGAAGCGCTGGTGAAAAGCGTGTCAGCGATGATGGCCGATATCGCCGCCGAGGCCGATAAAATCCGTCAGTTCACCGCCACGGTTAACAGCATCGCATTTCAGACCAATATTCTGGCACTGAACGCGGCTGTTGAAGCCGCTCGCGCCGGTGAGCAGGGACGCGGCTTTGCCGTGGTGGCAGCTGAAGTGCGCACGCTGGCACAACGCAGCGCCAGCGCCGCGAAGGAGATCGAAGGGCTGATTAATGGCACCGTGACGCGCGTTGGCGAGGGAGCGCAGACCGCGCAGCGCGCCGGCGCCATCATGGACAGCGCCACGCAAAGCGTTTCCGCCGTCACGTCGCTGATTGGCCAGATTGCGCTGGCGTCAGACGAACAGAGCAAAGGCATTGCCCAGGTTACGCTGGCCGTGACCGATCTGGATCGCGTTACCCAGCAGAATGCCGCCCTGGTGAAAGAGATTGCCGCCTCGGCCGGCAGCCTGAATGGCCGTACCGGAACGCTGGCTGCGGTGATCAGTCATTTTAACTTTTCTGACAGCCCGCAGCACAGCGCGCTGCTGGCCGGTCAGCGCCCCGTTTCAGCCATTGACAGCTTCGCGACAGAAAAGCTTGCCGTCTCTGACCCGGCATAGCTCGCAGCCGATAACCATACCGCCAGGGACAGGCCACAGAAAGAGAAGAACTTATGAGCCATCAATCATTGCAGCACATCGTTCCGGTTCAGACTGATGTGCGTGACTTACGCATCGCCACGGGCATGACCCAACTGCACGCGGCTGAACGCTTCGACCTTAGCCTGCGGGTCTGGCAGATGAAGGAGTCCGCAGCAAAACCGTCGCCGCTCAGTCAGGGAGAATATGAGTTTTTGCTGCTGCTGGCAGGAAAACATCCCTATTTTAGTCTGACGGCCAGAGCCCGCTAATGCCGTGCGCGCTGGCCGTTGCGTCAGCGCCACCTGCGACAACCGGGGATCCGCTTCCTCCACCCGGCGTGATTCATGCGTCAAATCTCTTTAGCGCTGACGCCCGGGGCACGATTCACCTGTGCTGTCTGCTGATAAAAGGCGTCGAGACGGGCGCGAAAGCGCGCCGGATCGTGCTGGTCTTTAATTCTTTGCAGCGCCCGCGCCGAGCGGGTGCTGATCGCCTCGCGCTGCGCCATCATCTGCGTGATGATCTGTTTGAGCTGCGCAATAATTCTGGCCCTGATCGCCTGTTTCTCCTGCGCTGAACCGATAGCGATTTCAAACATATCATTCAACGGACAATCAATAAGCCAGCCGGCCGAAGCCGGGTTTATTTCCGGCAGTGCGCGTACATTGGTGGTAATAACCGGACAGCCGCACGCCTGCATTTCCAGCACTGAAAAGCCGTAGGTATCCTGCCAGGTCGGTAATAATCCCACATCGGTCTGTTCGAGCATTTTCATCAGCCGATCATTTTGCAAAAATGTTTCATGCCTGAAGATTGCCTGCTGATTAATCAGGTCTTCAATCCGCTGATGAAATTGCGCGTCATCCTGCTGCGCGCCGTGCGCGATATTATAGCGATGCTTCAGGTTGCCCGTTAAATTCACCTGCACGCTGTCGGGGTGAATGATGCCTTCTGCCAGCAACTCGCTAAAGGCCAGCACCACTTCCGCCCCACCTTTACGATAAAACTCATTGCCGACAAAGCTGAACGTCAGCTTCGCCTGATTCACCGGCCTGACCCGATCACAGATAATTGCCTGCGGCGGATGCAGGGTGTGCAGTTTGGGCAAAATGGCTGCAGCCTGCTGCGGAAACGCCTGTAACAGCTTGATTTGAATTTTTTTCGTCGCGTCGGAAATAGCCAGTAGCGCCGTACACTGCGGTGCCGCGATCAGTTTGAGTTGTTTCTGCAATTGTGGATTATGCAGTTTGGCCATGCCCGGCACCGGCAGCACGCGCGGAATTTCGGTTTCAAATGTCGCCATCCAGCGTTTTTTCGTGCAGGCCACTTCATTAAAAAGATGGATGATTTGCGCATCGTCCGGCACCGAGAACGGTAGCGGCGCGAAAATGAACAACTTATTGGCTTTGCGGATTTTCTGCCTGACGGCGTTACGATAAAACCAGATATTTTTATATTTCAGATTGAGATAATGGTGTGAATCGTTGACGATGATATTTCTCTTTTCCGGATAACCTTTCCCATTTACGATTATTTTCATACGTGCCCCGGCACAGGAAAAATAAGCATAGCTGGCAGTATATTCCTCGCCAGTCACAAATCCAGCGAGCAAGTAAACCCGCGCTAAACAATAAGAAAATACACATTTTGTGACAGGTAATAACATCAGCCAGCCTAAATAAAATTCAGGCGCGGCCGGTAAAGAATATTAATCAATACAAAATTCGCGTAATTTATAAAAATGACTAACGCGTTGATTTTTATTTAGCGCTGGCCATATTATGACAATTTCGTGTCAGGATTTGATGCCGAAGTTTAATCTTTATTTTTTGCTGGCCCGCAATGCATAAGCAGAACGATGATCACAGGCCGGCTGACAATCGGTAAGCAGCGGTAACAGAAACGCGGCGAGTAATGATCTGACGCCGGGCGGGCGACAGGCTTAGCGGCCCTGCACCAGCTGCGGCGGCACGATTAACGTCTGCACATCGGCCTGTGGCTGCGCCAGGCGCTGTAATATGCGTTCTGCCGCACGCCGCCCGACGATGCGCGCTTCACTGCTGACAAACGTCAATGCCGGATCGTTCAGCTCAGGCTGCGGATCGTCGTTAAAGCCGACCAGCGCCAGCTGCTGGGTGTAGTAACTGTCCACGGCGTCTTCCCCGAGGGTGCGACCGCTGCGCAGCGCGCCGAAATAGCAGCCGAGCGTGGTGCTGGCATTGTGCGCCAGGATAGCGGTAATACGCGGATGCTGATGCAGCAGCGCCTGCGTCAGCGCGGAGACACTCTGCTGGCGATCGTCACATTCGATAATCCAGTCCGGGCGAAACGGCAAACCGTACTGCAGCAGCGTGGCGCAATAGCCGCCGATACGTTCGGCGCGCGTCAGTGACGAACCCAGACCGCCCACCCAGGCAATGCGCTGATGTCCCTGTTTGATCAGATACTCGGTGGCCATCCGCGCCGCCTGGCTGTTATCCGGACGCAGCGAATCGACTTTCTCCAGACTGCTGGCGCGCGCGGCGCAGATCAGCGCAATATTTTGCTCCTGCGCCTGCAGCCGCAGCGATTCCGCCTGCGCCACCGCGCCGCCCAGCACAATGCCATCGGCACCCTGCGCCGCCAGCGAATCAAAACAGCGCTGCAGATGCTGGCCGTGCTGACCACTCTGCGTCAGCACCAGCACTTTGCCCTGCTGCTCCAGCACCTCGCTCAGTCCCGCCGTCATTGCTGCATAAAAGGGCTGGCTGAGATCGCGCACGATCAGACCAATCACCCCGCTCTCACCGCCGCGCAGCATGGAGGCCGAGCGATTACGCACATAGCCGAGTTGCTCAATCGCCTGATTCACCCGCGCGGCGGTGGCAGGTGAAATGCGCCCTTTGCCGGACAGCACCAGCGATACCGTGCTGACCGATACGCCAGCGGCCTGCGCGACATCATGGATGGTGATTTTCTGCTGGGACATAGTGTGACGCTTTTCGTTGCCGGAAAATTCAAAGAGGTAAAACGTTACACTGATTAGCATAAAAATAAAGCCTGATGCTCGTCACGCTTTGTGATTATCACCACAAAAAGCCGTGATAAAACGTTTTATCATCCTCCACCACTTTACCCGCTTGTTACTTTTTAGCCAGGAGAGACTATGCCTCACAGCCAACCCAAAATGTCGCTCTGGGAATTTTTCCAGAGCCTGGGGAAAACCTTTATGCTACCCGTGGCGCTGCTGTCGTTTTGCGGCATCATGTTAGGGATCGGCAGTTCACTCAGCAGCCATGATGTACTGACGCTGATTCCGCTGCTCGACCAGCCGTTCCTGCAATACCTGTTTATCTGGATGGCGAAGATCGGCTCCTTTGCCTTTAGCTATTTGCCGGTGATGTTTGCCATCGCCATCCCGCTGGGCATGGCGCGGGAAAACAAAGGCGTGGCGGCGTTTGCCGGCTTCGTCGGCTTTGCGGTGCTCAATCTCAGCGTTAACTTCTGGCTGAACATCAACGGGATCCTGCCGACTACCGATGCGGCAGTGCTGAAAGCCAATAACGTGCAGAACATTCTCGGCATTCAGTCCATCGACACCGGTATTCTCGGCGCGGTGATTGTCGGCATTGTGGTGTTCTGGCTGCACGAGCGTTTTCACAATATTCGCCTGCCGGATGCGCTGGCATTCTTCGGCGGCACGCGCTTTGTGCCGATTATCACCACCGTGGTGATGGGTCTGCTGGGGCTGGTAGTACCGCTGATCTGGCCTTTCTTTGCGCGCGCGATCACCGGTCTTGGTTGGATGATCAACAGCGCGGGCGAATTCGGCCCGATGATCTTCGGCACCGGTGAACGTCTGCTGCTGCCGTTTGGCCTGCAGCATATTCTGGTGGCGATTATTCGCTTCACCGATGCCGGTGGCACCATGGAGGTGTGTGGTCACAGCGTCAGCGGCGCGCTGACCATCTTCCAGGCGCAGCTGGCGTGTCCGGAAACTCACGGCTTCGCGGAAAGCGCTACCCGCTTCCTGTCGCAGGGTAAAATGCCGGCATTCCTTGGCGGCCTGCCGGGGGCAGCGCTGGCGATTTACCACTGCGCGCGCCCGGAAAACCGTCACAAAATTAAAGGCCTGCTGATTTCGGGCGTGGTTGCCTGCGTAGTTGGCGGCACTACTGAACCGATCGAGTTCCTGTTCCTGTTTGTCGCACCGGTACTGTATCTGATCCACGCGCTGCTGACCGGTCTCGGCTTCACCGTGATGGCAATGCTTGGCGTGACCATTGGTAATACCGACGGTAACGTGATCGACTTCTTCGTGTTTGGCGTGCTGCACGGCCTTTCTACCAAATGGTACTGGGTGCCGGTGATTGCCGCCGTGTGGTTTGTGGGTTACTACGCCATCTTCCGTTTCGCCATCACACGCTTCAACATCAAAACACCCGGCCGCGAAGCAGAAACCAGCCGCGTTGAGCAGCAGGTCAGCCGCGCCGGCGTGGGCAAATCCGGCTACAACACACCAGCGATTATCGCGGCGCTGGGTGGCGTTGACAACATCACCTCGCTGGATAACTGCCTGACGCGCCTGCGCCTGTCGGTGGCCGACATGAGCAAGGTCGACGATGCCGCGCTGAAAGCCAACGGCGCCATCGGCGTGGTGCACCTGAACCAGACCAATCTGCAGGTAGTCATTGGCCCGCAGGTGCAGTCGGTCAAAGATGAAATGGCCCATCTGATGAGCGCGACGGTGTAAACATGCAGGCGTTTAATTTTGATCGGGTGGTGGATCGCCACGGCAGCTGGTGCACGCAGTGGGACTTTGTCGCCGACCGCTTTGGCGTGCCAGATCTGCTGCCTTTTACTATCTCGGACATGGATTTCGCCACCGCTCCCTGCATCATTGACGCGCTGCAGCAGCGGCTGAATCACGGCGTGCTGGGCTACAGCCGCTGGCAGCACGAGGATTTCCTCTCCGCCCTGCAGCACTGGATGCACAGCCGCTTTGCCAGCGAGGTCGCGGCAGAGTCGCTGGTGTATGGCCCGTCGGTGATCTACATGGTGGCGCAGCTGCTGCGCCACTGGACGCAGGCGGAGGATGAAGTACTGATTCACACGCCGGCCTATGATGCGTTTTACCAGACAATCATCGGTAATCAGCGCAGGGTGCTGGAGTTACCGTTGCAGCGCGCTGGCGACACATGGCACTGTGATATGGCTCAGCTGGAAACCCTGCTGGCGCGGCCGCGCTGTAAGGTGATGCTGCTGTGTAGCCCGCACAATCCCACCGGCAAAGTGTGGCAGCGCGCAGAGCTGCAGCAGATGGCGGCACTGTGCGAACGGCATGGCGTGAGCGTGATCAGCGACGAAATCCATATGGATATGGTGCTGAGCGAGGCGCGCCACACGCCGTGGTGCGAGGTGGCACAAGGCCGCTGGGCGCTGTTTACCTCGGCCTCGAAGAGCTTCAACATTCCGGCGCTGACCGGTGCCTGGGGCATTATTCCGCACGCGGACGACCGCCAGGCGTGGTTTCACGCGCTGAAGCAGCAGGACGGGCTGTCGTCACCGGCGGTGATGGCGCTGGCTGCCACTATTGCCGCCTACCGTCACGGCGCACCCTGGCTCGACGCGCTGCGCGATTATCTGCGCGCCAATATGCAGCACATTGCGCAACGGCTCAACACGGCGTTTGCCGGGCTTAACTGGCAACCGCCGCAGGCCACTTATCTGGCATGGATTGACACCGCGCCGCTGGCCATTGATGACGTCGCGCTGCAGCAGCGGCTGATCCAGCAGCATAAGGTGGCGATTATGCCAGGCAGCACTTACGGCAGCGCCAGCCGCAGCTATCTGCGTCTCAACGCCGGCTGCCCGCGCAGCAAGCTGGATGACGGGCTGGACCGGCTGATTGCCGCACTGCAATCGTTCTGAACCACAGCGGATGCTGATTAATTCAGCATCCGCTGCCCGCTTTGCGCAAATCACTAGCGCGGTTGCGCAAGATGTTTTTATAATGGTCTGCACTTTACGTTAATTCAGCGAGTGCGACATGATTGATGCGAAACTTCCCCTCACCGACCTTCACCGCCACCTCGATGGCAATATCCGCGCCCAGACCATCCTCGATTTAGGTCGCCAGTTCAATCTTGCGCTGCCCGCCGATACGCTGGATACGCTGCGTCCGCACGTGCAGGTGACCGCCAACCAGCCGGACCTGGTGAGCTTTCTGCAGAAGCTTGACTGGGGCGTCAAAGTGCTGGGCGATCTCGACGCCTGCCGCCGCATAGCGCTGGAAAACGTCGCTGACGCCGCGCAGGCCGGTATCCATTACGCTGAGCTGCGCTTCTCCCCGGGCTACATGGCGATGAACCATCAGCTGCCGATTGCTGGCGTGGTGGAAGCGGTGATTGATGGCGTGCGCGCGGGCGTGCAGCAGTACGGCGTTGATGTGAAGCTGATTGGCATCATGAGCCGCACCTTCGGCGAAGAAGCCTGCCTGCGCGAGCTGGAAGGTCTGCTGGCGCACCGCGACGGCATCACTGCCGTCGATCTGGCCGGTGACGAACTGGGCTTCCCGGGCAGCGAGTTTCTCAGCCACTTTAACCGCGCCCGCGACGCCGGATTCCGCATTACCGTGCATGCCGGTGAAGCCGCCGGACCGGAGAGCATCTGGCAGGCGATCCGCGAACTGGGCGCTGAGCGCATCGGTCACGGTGTCAAAGCGATTGAAGACCGCGCGCTGATGGATTTCCTCGCCGAACAGCGCATTGGCATTGAATCCTGCCTGACGTCGAACATTCAGACCAGCACCGTGGCCTCGCTGGCCAGCCATCCGCTGAAGGCGTTCCTGCAGCACGGCATTCTGGCAACCATCAACACTGACGATCCGGCAGTACAGGGCATTGAGCTGGCGCATGAATATGAGGTCGCTGCGCCACAGGCGGGCCTGAGCGCCGCCGAGATTCGCCAGGCACAAGAGAACGGCATCGCTATCGCCTTTTTAACCGAGGCGGAGAAAGCCGCGCTGCGCCAGCGCGTGGCGGCATAAGCCATAAAAAAGGAGCGCAGATTGCGCTCCTTGTTGATCGGCTGGCGATAACGCCGTCCGGTTTACTTCAGGGACAGTGTCTGGCGTTTCTCCGCCGACTGCAGGCCAAGCTCAATCAGCTCCATCACCTGAATCGCCTCTTCCGCCGTAACCGGGTTGGCACCGTTACCGGCAATGGCGTCGCGGATCGCCGCATAATAGGCCGGATAGTTGCCCGGCAGCGTCAGCAGCTCTTTTTCCACCATCACGTCGCCCTCGGCCAGCGTCAGCGTGCCGTTGCGCATATCGTAGCCCCACTCTTCACGCGGCGGACGTTCACCGGCTTTCAGACGGTCCTCCTGCGGATCGAGCCCATACTTAACGTAGCTGCCGCGCGTGCCGTGCACCACAAAACGCGCCGATTCCGCCGCTACCAGCATGCTGGCGTGCAGCACCACGCGCCGGGTGGGATACGTCAGCACCGCGTGGAAGTAATCGGTGGTTTGCGCGCCGGGACGCAGTTCAGCCATGTCGACGTTGATCGCCACCGGCGGTCCAAACAGCTGCAACGCCTGGTCCAGCACGTGCGGTCCAAGATCGAACCAGATCCCGCTGCCCGGGCCTTTCATTTCGCGCCAGCGCTGACGCACTTCCGGACGGAAACGGTCAAAGTGCGATTCCAGATAGCGCACCTCGCCCAGCGTGCCGTCGTTCAGCAGCGTTTTCAGCGTCAGGAAATCGCTGTCCCAGCGGCGGTTGTGGAACACTGACAACAGCAGCCCTTTGGCTTTGGCCAGCTGGTCGAGCTCGCGTGCCTGTGACAGTGTCACGGTAAACGGTTTATCGACCACCACATGCTTGCCGGCATTAAGTGCCGCTTTGGCGAGCGGGAAATGGGTGTCGTTCGGGGTAGGAATTACAATCAGGTGCAGCGTCGGGTCATCCAGCAGCGCCTGAGGATCGGCCACCACCTGCACCGACGGCCAGTCAGCGTGCACTTTACTGGCATCGCTGCTGGAGATCGCCGCCAGCTCAACGTCTGGCGTACCGGCGATCAGCGGCGCATGGAAGGTTTTGCTGGCAAATCCGTAGCCGATCAGGCCGACACGTAGTTTATCGCTCATTCTCATTCCTCTTGTTCGTGACCTGACTGATTTAAGACGAATCAGTCAGTAAGAACAAGGCGGAATCACCTGAAAGCTCAGGAGATCGCACTCCGTGCCGGTTGCCAGCTCTCCTGGGCCACCAGCGCGTCGTGCGCATCCTGACTGCGGCGGCGGAAATCGCTCGGACTGACGCCCACCCGCTTGCGGAACACGCGCGAGAAGTAGAGCTGGTCGTCGTAGCCGACCTCGCGCCCCACCGAGGCGATCGGTTCCTGAGTGGTTTGCAACAGCAGCTTGGCGCGGATCACCCGCTGATCTTCGCGCCAGCGTAACAGGTTGATCCCCATCTGCTCGCGGAACAGGTGGGCCAGACGCGACGGCGACAGACAGACGTGGCGCGCCACTTCCTCGATTTTCACCTCGCTGGCCAGATGATTGGTGACGTACTGGCAGGCTTCAATCACGCGCGGGTCGCGAATTTGCTGATGGCTGCGCGGATCCTCTTCCACCGCACGCAGCAGCAGGCGCTCCAGCAGATTCATCGCCAGCTCTTCGGCAAAGCGACGTCCTGAGTTGTGCGTCTGTTCGATGCTGGCAAACAGGCGGTCAAATTCGGCGCGCAGCGCATCCGGCAGCCGCAGCCGGCCAACGCCCTGGTTCTGATCCTGCCACTGCAGCCAGTCGGTCCAGTAGGCGCGCGGACGGAAATAGACCCAGCGATGATGCCAGCACGGACTGTCCGGCGCGCGGCCATAATAGTGCGGCGTTTTCGGCTGGAACAGCAGCAGGTCGCCCGGCTGGCAGTCAAACGCTGACTCACCGTCAAAGACGCGTCCCTGTCCCTTAATGGTCAGATTGAGAATGTAACCTTTCATGCCGTGCGGGCGATCGATAAAAAAATCGAGCTGATCGCCGGCGTTGATCGGCGTCAGTCCGGCCACCAGCCAGGCGTTAAACGGATAGCCCGGCAGTAAAGGATTTTGCTGTTCACTCGGCGCTTCGCGGTGGTACATAAGGATCTCCCGGTTCGCGTGACGTTGGGGCGCAGCGTTGCGGCTGCGCCCGCGGGATCAGGCGGTTCTGCTTTTCTGTTTGTAGCGGTCAAAGATCACCGCCGCTAACAGTATCAAACCGCGCACCACATACTGTGAGAATGGCGAGATATTCAATAAATTCATCGCATTCTC
>NZ_JASEWO010000292.1:0-3170 GCF_030024295.1 Pantoea sp. Pa-EAmG | reverse complement strand
CTCCAGATCCCCAATCGCGAAGGCGGAGGCGGAATTAAGTTTCTCTTTTGACACCATGACAACGGTCTCGGCGGCTCTCCCCGCCAGCGCGCGCTTTATGCCAGCCTCTTCATAGTTGCCGGTCGTGAGGCCGGCGGTTTTATGCACGCCGGTAACGCCCATGAAAAACAGATCAGCATTAATACGCGCAGCCGCCTCATGGACAGCCGATCCCACCGCGACCACCGAGTGGCGATAGAGCAGCCCGCCCAGCGTTATCACTTCTACCCGTGGAAAATCCACCAGCGCAACCGCAATACCGGGGCTGTGGGTGATTGCCGTGAAAGCCAGGTCTGCTGGCAGCAACTGCACCAGTTCTGCTGTGGTGGTTCCGCCGTCAATAATCACCACCTGACCGGGTTGAATCAGCTTCACCGCCTTTTGCGCCACACACTGCTTGGAACTCATTTGCACGTTTTTGCGTTTTTCGAAGGATGCCAGCGCGGCTGAAACCGGCAGCGCGCCGCCGTGCACGCGCTGTAACAGTCCTTCAGCGGCCAGTTCCCGCAAATCGCGCCGTATTGAGTCCTCGGATATGCCGAAACGCTGACTGAGCTCACCTGACATCACCTGATTTTCAGCCGCCAGAATCTTCAGAATCTGTTGTTTACGCTGGCTTGATAGCATAATTACCCGCTCACGTTTTTTCTTGAATTTGCACGATTATGCATGATAGCGTCTGTTTTGTCATCTTCAGGAGGCAAGCTATGCAGCAGAAAATACGCAATATCCGTGAGCAGCTGTTGTCCGACAACTGGTACACCCTGAAAAAGTACACCTTCGAATTGCAGCGCCGTGACGGCTCGTGGCAGGAGCAGCAGCGTGAAGCGTATGACCGCGGTAATGGTGCCGTCGTGCTTCTGTATAACCGCCAAAAACGCAGCGTGGTGCTGACCCGCCAGTTTCGCTTGCCGGTTTTCATTAATGGTCACCACGGTTTTTTGATTGAAGCGGCTGCCGGGCTGCTCGATAACGCTTCGCCGGAAACCCGCATTGTCGCGGAGGCAGAAGAAGAAACCGGTTACCGGGTGCAGCATATTGAAAAAGTCATGGAAGCCTTTATGAGTCCGGGTTCGGTTACCGAGAAACTCTATTTCTTTATCGCCGAATATGCTGATGACGATCGCCAGAGCAAAGGCGGTGGCCTTGCCGACGAGGGCGAGGATATTGAAGTACTGGAATGGCCTTTGACTCAGGCGCTGAGCGCAATTCGCAGCGGGGAGATTATGGATGCGAAAACCATCATGTTACTGCAATACGTTGCCATGAATGTCCATTTTGAGGAGCCAATACCATGCTGATCCTGATCGCCGGCCCTGTGCGCAGCGGCACCGAAGGAGACCCGGTTTTAATTCACGCGAATATGCGAAAATTAGACGAAGCGGCACTGCAGGTTTATCACAAAGGGCATACGCCGGTGATTGGAGAATGGCTGGCATTACCTCTTGCCGCCGCCGCAGGTTCACAGGCAATCGGTGATGAAATCAGTGAGGCTTATCTTTATCCGGTTGCACATCGGCTGATTCAGCATTGCGACGCGATCTTACGTATGCAGGGCGCGTCGCAAGGCGCCGATCACGATATACGGATTGGCAGAGAACGCGGGTTAAAAATTTATACTGACATAGATGAGATTCCGATCGGGTGATTATGCTTTCACTGGATGGCGACGAGGCCAGCCTGGCCATTTCGGCTTATGGATACCAATATTTTCTGTGAATAAAACAACCGCATTGATGCTCAGAAAATATGCCAGTATTGCTGATGGCTTTTTCTCTGCGTCGTCTGTTGCAGTGATTCATAACTTACCGCAGCGATGTCGGCTGCTGGCACACAATGAAGGCATTATTTATGAATGATTCTGCATCTACATCCATCGGTCTGCTGCTGTTCCCTGCGCTTACGCAGCTTGACCTGACCGGTCCGTTTGAAGTCTTTGCGCGGGCACCAGACACGAAGGTGCATCTCATCTGGAAAAATCTGGAGCTTGTGGTGTCAGACCGGGGGATGGCGATTCAGCCAACCACCACGTTCGACGCGTGTCCCGCGCTGGATATCATCTGTATTCCCGGCGGGCCGGGGCAGATAAACCTGATGGAGGATGAAGAAGTCCTTTCGTTTATCCGGGCTCAAAGTAAGCAGGCGAAGCTGGTAACGTCGGTATGCACCGGATCGCTCGTGCTGGGCGCGGCCGGGCTTCTGCAGGGATATAAAGCGACGACGCATTGGGCCTCGCTGGATCAGCTGGCGCTATTGGGCGCAGAGCCAGTAAATGAGCGCGTTGTACGCGACCGCAATCGCATAACGGGCGCTGGTGTGACTTCAGGTATCGATTTTGCCCTCAGCGTCGTATCAGAGATGTTCGGACCGGATATCGCGCAAAACATTCAGCTACATATGGAATATGACCCTGCCCCGCCCTTTGACTGTGGCTCGCCCCGCTCCGCATCTGAAGAACAGCTGAAAAAAGCTCAGCAACAGGTTGCGCCATTTATTGAAAAGCGGCGGCAGGCGACGCTGAAAGCCGCAGCCAGACTGCAGAAATAACGGGGCGGCACGGAGCGGACTTCTCCACCGACGAATGCCTCGATGAGCGAAAAACGGACCTACAGGTAACAGTGAATAGGTTTCGGTCGTCATTAATTTAGTTTGCATTAGCGAACGCGCCCTTCAGAAATTACACCGCTACGTGGCTTGCGATGATAGGGTTACCTCCTTGCCACATTAAGAGGAAAGGCGAATGATTGTAAGGACCTGGCACGGTTGTGTTCCACTCAAACACGCTGAAGATTTTGCGAAACACCTTGAGAAGACAGGTGTGGAACATTCACGAAGCATTGCCGGGAATATAGGCGCTTATGTGCGCAGAGAAACACAGGGTGACTGGGAGCATTTCTTTCTGGCAACTTACTGGAAGGATCTGCATTCAGTAAAAACTTTTGCAGGAGAAAACTATCACGTGGCAGTGACGTATCCGGATGACGAACAATTTGAGTTACTTTACGATCCATACGTTTTTCAGCACACCGGGGAAACCGTTTTACCGCTTTAGCCCCCTTTTGAGGGCGACTTAACGGTTGTCCTGATTCGTCTCTAAGTTCATTTCGAAGCGTCAACGTCCGCTTTGCGCG
>NZ_JASEWO010000067.1:0-22569 GCF_030024295.1 Pantoea sp. Pa-EAmG | reverse complement strand
ACACGAATGGAAGGCCCCGCAGCTTTGCGGGGCTTTTTACATTCTGCCGCAGGTTACGGCAATCACGCTGACCTTGCGCCTCAGTTTGCTGTACACTTTATGTACACATAGCTTTGCCAATCCTGTATTATCCGCCGCCGGTCAGCGCAGAAGACCCTGGCGGACCCGTTTGTCGCCCGCAGCGTGGCGCAAACGACAGTGTGACGGAGATAAAAAATGAAGTTTGTTGATGAAGCGACGATCCTGGTGGTCGCGGGTGATGGTGGCAACGGTTGCGTCAGCTTCCGCCGCGAGAAGTACATTCCCAAAGGGGGACCGGACGGCGGTGACGGCGGTGACGGCGGTGATGTTTACCTGCTGGCGGATGAAAACCTCAACACCCTGATCGATTATCGTTTCGAAAAATCTTTCCGCGCCGAACGCGGCCAGAATGGCCAGAGCCGTGACTGTACCGGTAAACGCGGTAAAGACATCATTGTTAAAGTGCCGGTCGGTACGCGCGTGATCGATCAGGGCACGGGCGAAACGCTGGGCGACATGACGCGCCATGAGCAGAAGCTGATGGTGGCGAAAGGTGGCTGGCACGGTCTGGGCAACACCCGCTTCAAATCGTCCGTGAACCGTACGCCGCGTCAGAAAACCATGGGCACGCCGGGCGAGAAGCGCGACCTGCAGCTGGAACTGATGCTGCTGGCAGACGTGGGGATGCTGGGTCTGCCTAACGCCGGTAAATCGACCTTTATCCGCGCGGTATCAGCGGCGAAGCCAAAAGTGGCGGATTATCCGTTCACCACCCTGGTGCCAAGCCTCGGCGTGGTACGTATGGACAGCGAAAAGAGCTTCGTGGTCGCCGACATTCCCGGCCTGATTGAAGGCGCAGCGGAAGGCGCGGGCCTCGGAATTCGCTTCCTCAAGCATCTGGAGCGCTGCCGTGTGCTGCTGCACCTCATCGACATCGCGCCAATCGACGAATCCGATCCGGTAGAAAATGCCCGCATCATTCTCGGCGAGCTGGAGAAATACAGCGACAAGCTGTACCAGAAGCCGCGCTGGCTGGTGTTCAATAAAACCGACCTGCTGAGCCGTGAAGAGGCGGAAAGCCGCGCTAAAGCGATTGCCGAAGCGCTGGGCTGGGATGAGAAATATTATCTGATCTCCGCCGCCAGCCGTGACGGTGTCAATGAGCTGTGCTGGGATGTGATGAGCTTTATCATTGCGAATCCAAAAGAAGCGGAAGAAGAAGCGAAGCAGCCAGAGAAAGTGGCCTTCATGTGGGATGATTACCACCGTGAAGCGCTGGAAAATGCTCAGGAAGTGGAAGAAGACGAAGACTGGGATGACGACTGGGATGAAGACGACGACGAAGGCGTCGAGATCATTTATCAGCGTTGATGTCAGCAAAAAAGCGGCCAGATGGCCGCTTTTTTTATTGCTGTTTAGCGCAGAGCACCAGCCCGTACAATCATTCCTTCTCCCCGCGGGAGAGAGCACCAGGCCGCACCATCATTCCCTCTCCCCGTGGGAGAGGGCAGGGTGAGGGCATCAGGCCGCAGCGGAACCAAACCTACCCCAGCACCGCCACCGTCAGCCGCGAACTACAGCACAACTGATCGCGACCATTGCGTATCTCAATCTGCCAGCTCTGATTGCGCGCCCCCAGATGCAGCGGACGACAAACACCGCGCACCTCGCCGCTGCTCACCGCCCGATGATGGCTGGCGCTCACCTCAATGCCCACCACGCTTTTACCTTCTTCCACGCTCAGGTAACCGGCAATGGAGCCCATCGACTCCGCCAGCACCACCGACGCGCCGCCGTGCAGCAGGCCAAACGGCTGCTGCGTGCGGCTGTCTACCGGCATGGTGGCCTCCAGATAATCGTCACCGATGGCGGTAAACACGATCCCAAGATGCGCCACCAGCGAGTTATCGCCCAGCTGATTCAGCGTGGCGAGATCCACCGTACGTTTCCAGATTGCCATGCCTCAGGCTCCCAGCGTTGCGCCACCGTCTACCACAATATCCTGCAGCACCACATGGCTGGCAAGATCCGAGGCCAGGAACAGGATATTGTTCACGATCTCCTGCGGCTGGGCGATCTTACGCAGCGGGATCCCCAGTTTGTACTGATCCGGGAAACCGTTGATCATCTCCTGCTCGGCTTCCGGCGTATGCCACAGGCTGCGCTGCATATCGGTATCGGTTGATCCCGGTGAGACAATATTGCAGCGCACGCCATACGGTGCCATCTCCAGCCCAACCGTCTGGCACAGGCTGCGTAGCGCTGCTTTGGAGGCGCCATAGGCTGACATGCCGAGGCGCGGGGCGTGCGCGGCGTTAGAGGCGATGGTGACAATCGCGCCAGCGCGCTGCTGGCGGAAGACCGGTAGCGTCTGCTGGAACAGGTTAAACGCGCCGCCGGCGTTGACGGCGAGGCACGCCTGCCAGTCGGCGAAAGACAGCGCATCGGTGCTGCCGATGCGCAGAATGCCCGCGCCGTTCACCAGGATATCCAGCCGCGGCTGGCTGGCCAGCAGTGACTGACAGCAATCGCGCACCGCAGCACTGTCGGCGACATCCAGCTGGCAGGTGGCAAACGGATAGTCATCCTGGCCAAAGTGCAAATCAAAACCGGTCACCTGCGCACCGGCCTGATGGAACGCCAGCGCGGTGTGATAGCCGATGCCTTTACCGGCACCGGTCACCCAGACAATTTTTCCGCTGAAATCAAAACAGGCGCTCATTGGGCTGGCACCCGTGACAGCAGCGCCCACCAGCCATCTATGCTGGGGTTTTTCGCCAGACTGATGAAGTCGATATCGCTGTGCACCTGACGCCAGCGCGCCGCCAGCGCCATCACGCGCACCGAATCCAGCCCATAATCGATCAGGTTTTCATCATCTTCCGGCACGTCATCATCTTCCAGCAGCGGCAGAATCAGCGCGCGCAGCGCGTCCTTGCTCTGTGGCAGCGGCATCAGGTCGGCGGTCATCACCACTTTGCCACTGCGGCCTGCGGTGTAGGTCAGCGCCATCATATGCTCGTCGCGCGAGAAGTCGGCCAGCGCATCGGCCACCATAAACGGCTGGATGTTACGCATGAAGGCGTCGGTGGCGGTGGTCAGGCAGCCGATGTGGGCATACACGCCAGTAATGATCAGCTGATCGCGGCCCATCTCCTGCAGGATAGATTCCAGCGGCGAGCGCACAAACGCGCTGTAGCGCCATTTAGTCAGCACCTGATCGTCCTGATCCGGCGCCAGCGCGTCGACGATCTTCTGCTGATCCGGATGTTTGTTCAGCCCCGGTCCCCACATATCATTCAGCAGCGCGCGATCCTCATCGCTTTGCTGGTTGGGCTGGGCGGTATAGAACACCGGAATGCCCTGCGCTTTGCAGTAAGCGCGCAGGCGGGCAATGTTCTCCACCACCTGATTCACCAGCGGGCTGTCTTCGCCCCAGAAGTTGAGGAAATAGGCCTGCATATCGTGAATCAGCAGCGCC
This sequence comes from Pantoea sp. Pa-EAmG, assembly GCF_030024295.1. Lineage (NCBI taxonomy): Bacteria > Pseudomonadati > Pseudomonadota > Gammaproteobacteria > Enterobacterales > Erwiniaceae > Pantoea > Pantoea sp. Pa-EAmG. The sequence goes on along the minus strand of NZ_JASEWO010000067.1, from coordinate 19,067 downwards.
GCGCGCTGCGGCTCCAGCGCCCATTGTACTTTGTTAGCCGGCAGCTCAGTGGCGGCGGGCAGCGCATAAGACGTCAGTTTTGGAATAGCCATTACAATCTCCGGAAAAAATCAGGCTTGCGTCTGCTCAGCAAGCTGTTGGCGTAAACGTTTTTTATCCACTTTGCCTACCGGGGTAAGCGGCAGGTCGTCGACGCAGGTAATGCGGTCGGGAAGTTTGAATTCGGCAATGCCCAGCTCGCGCAGATGGCGGCGCAGCGCGACCGGTTTTACCGGCTGGCGCGCCACAATGAAGGCACAGCTCTTTTCACCCATCAGCTCGTCATGCATGGACACCAGCGCGGCGTGGATTACATCCGGATGGCGCAGCAGCAAGTTTTCGATCTCTTCTGCGGCGATCTTCTCGCCGCCGCGGTTGATCTGATCCTTTTCGCGTCCCTGTACGGTGATGTAACCCTGAGCGTTGATCTCAATCAGATCGCCTGAGCAGTAAAAACCGTCAGCGTCGAAGCTGGCGGCATTGTGCTCCGGGCTGTTGTAGTAGCCCCGGAAGGTGTAAGGGCCGCGCGTCATCAGGCGACCGACCTGGCCTGGCGGCAGCGGATTGCCGTTCTCGTCGGCCACCCACACTTCGTCATCGTCCGAAATCGGGCGCCCCTGGGTAGTCAGAATGGTTTGCTCGTCATCGCCGAAGCGCGTGTAGTTAACCAGTCCTTCCGCCATGCCAAACACCTGCTGCAGCTGGCAGCCGATTTCACGCTGAATGCGTGCGGCCAGCGTTTCGCCCAGTTTGGCCCCGCCCACCTGAATGCGCTGCAGCGAGGCCAGCGCTGAATTGCCGCCCCACTCCTGAATCGCCTGCAACCACAGGCTGACCGCCGGCGGCACCAGTCCGGTATCGGTCACCTGGTGCTGCTCAATCAGCGGGAAGCAGAGCGTGGCGCTGGGATCCGCGGCGAGAATCACCTGGCCGCCGGCATAGAACACCCCGAGCGAACCGGGGGAACTCATGGCGAAGTTATGCGGCGCGGGCAGGGCGATCAGATAGCGCGTGTCGGCATTGATGTGGCAAATCTCGTCGCTGGCGCGGATGCTGTAGTAATAGTCGTTGTGGGTGCGCGGAATCAGCTTCGGCGTCCCGGTGCTGCCGCCGGAGAGCTGGAAAAACGCCACTTCATCGGCGGCAGTCGGTGTCGCGACAAAATCGCCAGCCGCTTCATCCTGCAGCGACGCCAGCGTATTTTCCGCCTGCGCGTCGTTACGCAGGATCACCTGCTGCAGCGTGGGCTGCGCCTCGCACAGCGTGGCGATGAAGTCGTCGCTGGCAAACAGCGCGTGCTGGCGATCGGCGATCAGCAGTTTCGGTGCAATCTGCTGCGCATAGGCCAGCAGTTCAGTGCGCTGATGGCTGAACAGCGCGTACACCGGGACCACGCCCAGCTTAAACAGGGCAAACAGCGTAACGTAAAAGTCCGCCACGTTGCCGAGCTGCACCAGCGCCGTGTCACCGCGCTGTAAACCGCGCCGCTGCAGCGCCGCCGCCAGATTATCACTGCGTTGCGCCAGCTGGCGGTAGCTGAGCTGCAAAGGGCCGTCGATCACGGCGATAGCGTCGTTTTCGCGATGGCGGTCGATGATGTCGGTCAGCGGCACGTCGATCCAGTAGCCTTTCTCGCGATAGCGCGCGGCCAGATGTGCCGGCCAGCGGCTGAAGGGAATGCTCATGCTTGTTCCTTTATTGCAGTCCAAAAGCGCGCAACATGGTGTCCAGCTTCACACCCGTTTCACGCCATTCTGATTCCGGTTGTGAGTCGGCGACGATGCCAGCGCCGGCAAACAGCCGCACGCGCGTGCCGTTTACCGTCCCGCAGCGAATGGTCACCACCCATTCGCCGTTGCCTTCGCTGTCGCACCAGCCGACGATGCCGCCAAACAGCTGGCGATCAAAGGGTTCGAGCTGCTGAATCAGCTGCTGCGCGCGGGCGTGCGGGAAGCCGCTCAGGGCCGGGGTTGGGTGCAGCAGCGCCGCCAGCGACAGCGCGTTTTCGCGCTCATCCTGCACTTCGCCATCGATTTGCGTCGCCAGATGCCACAGCGTGGCGGTGGTGATCAGCGACGGCACGGTAGGCACCGACAGCAGGCGGCTACGCGGCTGCAGCGTGCTGCGCATCGCGTCGGTCACCAGCTGATGTTCGTGGCGGTCTTTGGCTGACGCCATCAGGGTGTTACCTGCCGCGCGATCGGCGCTGACGTCGTCATGATGGCGGCGCGCCGAGCCGGCCAGCGGGCAGGAGGAGAAATCGCGCCCCTGTTTGCGCAGCATCAGTTCCGGGCTGGCGCCCACCAGCGCGCCGCCTTCCGCCAGCGGCAGATGGAAATGGTAGCTATTGGGATTTTGCGCGATCACGCGCTGCATCAGCGCGGCGGTATCCACCGGCTGCTCCGTGACGATATCCATCAGGCGCGACAGCACCACTTTGTCCGGATCGCCGCGCTGGATGGTGGCAACGGCGTCGGCCACCATGCGGGTAAACACCGCGTGGTCTGGCACTGCCGTCCGCCGCCGCACTGCCGGCAGATCGCTCTGCTGCGCCGTCAGCGCCTGTTGCAGGTCGGCGCGATTAAAGCTCTGCCAGGATTCGGGTATGAACAGCGACGCTGGCTGGCTGACGTCAAACGGAATCGCGCCCACCAGCAGCGGATTGGCGATCCCCTGCTTTTTCGCCGCGGCAAAGTGCTGGCGCAGCTGCTGTTGAAAGTCGCCCTGCAGCAGCGCGGCATCGCCCACCGGCGTGTTGATCGTGGTATAGCATCCCTGGGTGGCCAGGCTGCGCCATGGCGAGGTGAAAAGGAAACCGCGGCACAGCGCGGAAAAATCCTTCAGCCAGGCATTTTCAAACGTAGAGCTTTCCACCATAATTTTCACCTATAAATGATAAGATTATTAAGAATGATTATCATTTTTATTATGGCTCTGTAACCTACGTCGAAAGGGGCAAAGAGTCAATCCATTCGCGGGATTTACCGTGCTGTCAGACGTAAGCGGCGGCTGACGCCGGGCCAGGCATTAAGCTAAAAGGTGGATCAAAACTTATGAATAAATGCGGTTTATGGGGCATGGCTGTCCTGTTGTTCATTTTCCAGTCGCTGTCAGGGACAGCGCGGGCCGACCAGGGCTGGCCGCGCAGCGTACAGGGCGCGACCGGAACGGTAACGCTTCACCAGGCACCGCAGCGCATTGTCTCCACCAGCGTCACGCTGACCGGCTCGCTGCTGGCGATTGACGCGCCGGTCATCGCCTCAGGCGCGACCGCACCGAAAAGCCGCCTGGCCGACGATCAGGGCTTCTTCCGTCAGTGGGGCGAGGTGGCAAAGCAGCGCCACGTTAAGCGGCTGTACATTGGTGAGCCGAGCGCCGAGGCGATTGCGGCGCAAGCCCCGGATCTGATTATCGTCAGCGCCACCGGTAATGACTCCGCCCTGAAGCTGGTCAGTCAGCTGTCCGCCATTGCCCCCACGCTGGTGGTCAACTACGACGATAAGAGCTGGCAGGATGTGGTTACGCTGCTGGGGCAGGCCACCGGCCATGAAGCACAGGCGGCGCAGCGCGTAAAAGAGTTCGACGATCGCGAAGCGGCGCTGAAGCAGGCCATTACGCTGCCGCCGCAGCCGGTCTCCGCGATGGTATGGAACGGTGAAGGCCGGGCGGTGAATCTGTGGACCGCCGCATCGGCGCAGGGCAAACTACTGCAGCAGCTCGGTTTTACCCTGGCGCAGCCGCCGGCCGGTACGCAACAGGGGCACAGCATGGGCCAGCGCAAAGATATTATTCAGCTCTCGGGCGAGAATCTCGCCGCCAGCCTGACCGGTCACAGCTTCCTGCTGTTTGCTGGCGATGACAAAACCGCGCAGTCAGTGCTGAGCAACCCGTTCCTGGCACAAAACGCGGCGGTGCGCGATAAGCAGGTCTATGCGCTGGGTATCGACACCTTCCGCCTGGATTACTACAGCGCCAGCAATCTGCTGACGCGTCTGCATCAGCTGTTCGTCAAATCATGATGTTTGCTGCGCCAGCACGGGCGCGGGCGCCTGATAGCGCCGTAATCCTTTCATCATCAGCCACATCATGACGCCAAGCAGTGTCGCGGCACAGCCAAACGCCGCGGCAGCCTGCGCCGGTAACAGCCACGAACCGAGGGCACCAATCAGCGCTGCGCCGAGGGCATCGCCGCACACGTTCTGCGCCGTCCACAGGCTGTTGATGCGGCCCAGCAGATGATCCGGCGTCAGCAGCTGAATCATCGCGTACTGCACCAGGCTGTTGATGGCACTGAAATAGCCGAAGCCCGCCAGACACAGCAGCGCCAGCCACAGCGTCGGCATCAGGCTGAACAGGCCCAGGGCGACGAAACCGGCCACGGCACTGCCCAGCACCAGCCGCCCCGGGCGCGCTGCCTGTTTCAGCCTGCCGCTGGTAAGTGCACCCACGGCGGCACCGAGTGGCACGGCGGCGTACAGCATACCGAGCTGGTCGGCGCTGACTGACCAGTGCGGTGCCAGCGCCGGGTACAACACGCGGATGGCGCTGGCCAGCGTCACCAGCGCACCGGTCAGCGCCACCATGCCGACCACCGGGCTGGCGAACAGGAACTGCACGCCGGTTGCCAGCGCCCGCAGCGGATGCTCGCGCGGCTGCGGAGGCGGGGGCAGCGCAGGTAGCTGCAGCAGCGTCAGCACTGTCAGCAGCGTGCCGAAGGCGGTCAGTCCGTAATTCCACAGCACGCCGCCGTGCGCGATCACCACACCCGCAATCGCCGGCGATAAAATCGAGCCGAAGCGCACCGTCAGCATGGTGATCGCGCCGGCCTGCATAATGTTTTCGCGTCCCACCAGCGCCGGCGTAGCGGCCAGCAGCGCCGTGACGCCAATCGCACCGAAAAAGCCGTCCCACAAGCCCAGCAGATAGACCGCCAGCAGCGAAGGCGCGGGCAGCGCGGCATTTATCGCCAGCGCGACAAAGCCCAGTCCGCAGGTGGTGCGGGCAAACAGGATCAATTTCTTACGCTCATAGCGATCGGCGAGCACGCCGCCGGTCAGCAGGCCAGTAAACATGCCGGCAGCGGACAGCGTGACGGCGAGGCCCACCAGCAGCGGTGAATGGGTCATCTGCTGAATCTGCACCGGCACGGCAACGGCCAGCATGCCGAGCGCCACAATCGAGATAAAACGCGCAATAAACACCGCGCGAAACGCCGCGTGGGTTTTCAGCAGTGAGAGATCGATAAAGTGAGAGGGTTTGTTCATTGTTTCGCCTTTTTGCACCAATTTTCCTCATCATCCGCGAGGCGACTCATGGTAACATAGGCAAACGCGAGTAATAACGATAACAAATATCATTATCACATTACGTTGCACTGCAACGACGTCGAACAGTGAAGGTTTAGAACGCTATGCGCCAGATCCGTGCATTAGCAGGCTCAGGGATTCTGCTTTTGCTCCTCTTGGCGCTCAGTCTGATGCTGGGTGCCAAATCAATACCGCTTTCCGATGTGTATCACGCTCTCACCGCCTCCTGCTCAAGCGCGGAGTGCATCATCGTGCGCGATGCGCGCCTGCCGCGCACGCTGGCCGGTCTGCTGGCGGGTGTGGCGCTGGGGCTGGCTGGCGCGCTGATGCAGAGCCTGACGCGTAATCCGCTGGCCGAGCCGGGCATTCTGGGCGTGAACGCCGGTGCCGGTTTTGCCATCGTGCTCGGCATCGCGCTGCTGGGAGCGGACTCCCCGCTGCAGTGGCTGACGCTGGCCTTCAGCGGTGCACTGCTGGCGGCGCTGCTGATGACGGTGATTGGCGCGATGGGCGGCGGGCGCGTCAATCCGGTGCGTCTGACGCTGGCAGGCGTGGCGCTGGCGGCGGTGCTGGAGGGCTTAACCTCCGGCCTGTCGCTGCTCAATCCGGACATTTACGATCACCTGCGCTTCTGGCAGAGCGGCTCTTTGGATATCCGCGATTTCAGCGTGTTGCGCACCCTGAGCCCGGCGGTGCTGGCCGGTGCGGCGCTGGCGCTGGGGCTGGCGCAGTCGCTGAACAGCCTGAGCATGGGCGGCGATATGGCGGCGGCGCTGGGCACGCGCGTGGTGCGCACTCAACTGCTGGGCCTGCTGGCGATTGCCTTACTGAGCGGCGCGGCGACCGCCGCCGTCGGACCGATCGCTTTTATCGGCCTGATGACGCCGCATTTTGCCCGCTGGCTGGTGGGCAACGATCACCGCTGGCTGCTGCCGGCGACGGCGCTGATCACCCCGGCGCTGCTGCTGGCGGCGGATCTTCTGGGGCGGATGATGGTGGCAGGCGAACTGCGTGTCTCAATTGTGACCGCCATCCTTGGCGCGCCGATGCTGATTTTGCTGGTACGGCGCCAGCGCGGGCGAGGTGGATTATGACGCGGCGTGCCTGGTTGCATGGCGGCTGGCTGCTATTAGCGTGTGCGCTGCTGACGTGGCTGGCGCTGACGCGCGGTGCGCTGCCGATTACGGCGGAGCAGGTGTGGCAGGCGCTGCGCGGGCAGGGAGCGGCCAACGTGCAGCTGATTGTGGTGGAGTGGCGGCTGCCGCGCGTGCTGATGGCGCTGCTGATCGGTGCGGCGCTGGGTGTCAGCGGGGCAATTTTTCAGTCGCTGCTACGTAACCCGCTCGGCAGCCCGGATATTCTCGGCTTCAATACCGGCGCTTACAGCGGTGTGCTGGTGGCGCTGGTGCTGTTCAATCAAAGTATTACCGCGATGACCGGGGCCGCGCTGATCGGCGGTATCGCGACGGCTGCGCTGGTGTATCTGTTTGCCTGGCGCAACGGGGTGGAAACGTTTCGGTTAATCATCGTGGGCATCAGCGTGCGTGCGCTGCTGATGGCGCTCAATGCCTGGCTGATTATCAGCGCTTCGCTGGAGTCGGCGCTCAGCGCCGGGCTGTGGAGCGCCGGCTCGCTCAACGGCATCACCTGGGCGAAAACGCCGCCGGTGGTGACGGTGCTGCTGCTGTCGCTGCTGCTGGTGGCGCTGTTAACGCGCCGCATGCGTCTGCTGGAGATGGGCGACGACACCGCCTGCGCGCTCGGCGTGCCGGTGGAGCGCAGCCGCCTGTGGCTGATGCTGCTGGGCGTGCTGCTGACCGCTGCCTCCACCGCGCTGGCGGGGCCGATCTCGTTCGTGGCGCTGCTGGCACCGCAGATTGCGCGCCGGCTGTGCGGTGGGGGAAAAGGCGCGTTGTGGCTGGCGGCGCTGTGCGGCGCGCTGCTGTTGTGCGCCGCCGATTATGCCGCGCAGCATCTGTTCCTGCCTTATCAACTGCCGGTTGGCGTGATTACCGCCAGCCTGGGCGGACTCTATCTGATTGCGTTACTGGTGCGGGAGGCGCGACGCCAATGATCGATATTCCTTCACGGCTATATGGCGAAGGCCTGACGCTGGGTTATGACAAAAAAGTGGTGGCGGAAAATCTCTCGGTGGCGATTCCGCAAGGGGAGCTGACCGTGATTATCGGCCCTAACGCCTGCGGTAAATCCACCCTGCTGCGTACTCTCAGCCGCCTGCAGGCACCGCTGAAAGGCGACGTGCTGCTGGACGGCGAGGCGATTGCACGTTATCCCACCAAAGAGGTGGCGCGCCGTCTTGGCCTGCTGCCGCAGAGTTCAAACGCACCGGCGGGCATCAGCGTGAGCGAGCTGGTGGCGCGCGGACGTTATCCGCATCAGTCACTGTTTGGCCGCTGGCGCGCGGAGGATGAAGCGGCGGTGCAGCAGGCGATGCTGGCCACCGGCGTGGCGGACCTGGCGCAACAGGCGGTCGATACCCTGTCCGGCGGGCAGCGTCAGCGCGTATGGATCGCCATGGTGCTGGCACAGCAGACGCCGCTGCTGCTGCTGGATGAGCCCACCACCTGGCTGGATATTACCCACCAGATTGAGCTGCTTGAGCTGATGCAGACGCTCAATCAGCAGCATGGCCGCACGCTGGTGGTGGTGCTGCACGACCTTAATCACGCCTGCCGCTACGCCACCCATCTGATCGCCATGCGTCACGGGAAGATCATTGCCGAGGGCAAGCCTGGCGAGATTGTGACGCCGGCACTGATTGAGCAGGTGTACGGATTACGCTGTGTGATTGTTGAGGATCCGGTGGCGCATACGCCAATGATTGTGCCGCTGGGGCGCGGCCGCTAAGGCGGAAGAAAGGGCTGTTGTTTAAACGTTTTCTGCCATACGGTTCCCTCTCCCGCGGGAGAGGGTTAGGGTGAGGGCAAAACCGCTACGCCAGCAATTGCTGCAACAGTGGCCCAATCTGCTCAAACATGCGAGGCGAGATAATCTCGACGTGGGCGCAATCCATCGGCCACACCGTCAGCTCACCGACATAGGGCGCCCAGGCGCGGCGCGCATCCTGGCCTGGCTGCTGCGTCTGTTCGGCGAGGAACAGCGTAGCGCGGCCGCCGAAGCGTGCGCTGCGCGCCGTGGCCAGCAGACGCACCGAGCTGGCGTAGTTGGCTTCGATGGTATCGAACATGGCCTGCATCTCTTCACCGGCCTGATGGCGCTGCGCGGCGATAAACTGTTCGCGCTCGCGATTCACCTCCTCCAGCACCGCCGGATCCAACACATTCTCGCCGCGCTTCTCATCCCAGTTCTGCGTTTCCGGCGGCCAGGTGTCGAGCAGGCCAAGGAAGGCGACCTCTTCACCCGCCGCTTCCAGCCGGGCAGCAATGCCCTGCGCCAGCGTACCGCCCAGCGAGTAGCCGAGGAAATAGTAGGGCCCGTGCGGTTGTACCTCGCGCAGCGTACGCAAATGCGCTTCACAGACCTCATCGAGATGCGCGCTCTGATTCAGCGGTCCCTGAGTATCAGGCGACTGAATGCCGACCAGTGACCAGCGTGGGTCAAGGTAACGCTGCAGCACGCTGAACTGCCAGGCGAAGCCGGACGCCGGGTGGAAGCAGAACAGCGTCGGTCCGCTGCCTTTACGCAGCGGCAGCACCGCTTCAAAGCCCGCCTGCTGATGGGATTGTCCATCGCTCAGCAGCGTCGCCAGTTTTTCAACCGTCGGGGCGATCATGATCTGCCCAACCGAGACCGGCAGCTGGAGCTCGCGGCGCAGCTGCGCAGCCAGGCGCATCGCCAGCAGCGAATGGCCACCGAGCGCAAAGAAATCATCCTGCGCACCGATCGTGTCGCAGGCCAGCAGGCGGCAGAACGCTGCGGCCAGCGTGCTCTCTAAACCGGGCAGTGGCGCGCGCCCCTGGCGCTGCGTGGTGCACTGCGGCAGCGGCAGCGCTTTGCGATCCAGTTTGCCGTTGCTGCTGAGCGGCAGCGCCTCCAGCTGGACGATGGCCACCGGCACCATGTGTGCCGGTAGCTGCTGTGCCAGCGCCTGACGCAGCGCGTCGCCATCCACCGGCTGAGGCGCCACCACGTAGCCCACCAGCTGACGCGCATCGCCCTGTGCCGCCGCACTGCCCAGCACCACCGCATGCGTCACCGCCTGCTCAATGCCGGGCTGGGCGCACAGCGCATGATCAATTTCGTTCAGCTCAATGCGCTGACCGCGGATCTTCAGCTGGTCATCGCTGCGCCCGAGATACTCCACCGCACCGTTGTCCAGCCAGCGCGCTACGTCGCCGGTCAGGTACATGCGCTCGCCAGCGGCGTACGGGTCGGCGATAAAGCGGCTGGCGGTCAGCTCCGGCCGGTTGAGATAGCCGTGCGCCAGCTGAATGCCGGTAAGATAGAGATCGCCGGCCACGCCCGGCGGCACCGGCTGCATTTGCGCATCAAGAATGCGCAGGCCGGTGTTCCACACCGGGAAGCCGATCGGTACGCTTGGGCCATCGACAGCGGCGAGCGCCGCGCCATACGCCGGATACCAGCTGACATCAACGGCCGCTTCGGTCGGCCCATACAGATTGTGCAGCGGCACGCGGGTCAATGTTTCCCAGCTGCGCGACAGATCGGTGGGCAATGCTTCACCGCTGCAGAACACATTGCGCAGGCTGGCGCAGCACGCTATCGCGGCCGGGTGGTCGAGCGCCGCGACAAAGGCCGCCAGCATCGAGGGTACGAAATGCGTGGTGGTGACTTTGTAGCGGGCAAACAGTTGCTGTAAGGCTTCCGGATCGCGGTGTGCATCCGGCGGCGCCATCACCAGCTGCGCGCCGACCAGCAGCGGCCAGAAGAACTCCCACACCGAGACATCAAAGCTGCTCGGCGTTTTCTGCAGCACCACGTCATCCGCCTGCAGCGGATAACGATCCTGCATCCACAGCAGGCGATTAACGATCGCCTGATGGCCGACCAGCACGCCTTTCGGCCGGCCGGTAGAGCCGGAGGTATAGATGATGTACGCGCCATCCTGCGGCGTCGGCGAGCTGGCCGGTGCCGGTGCATGTTCGGCATTGTACAGGGTGTCAAAGTGCAGCTGACTGACCGGCGCGATGGCGCGGAAGCGGGCACTGAGCGCGGCAGCGGTAATCAGCGTTTTGGGCGCGGCGTCTTCCAGCATCAGCTGGAGCCGCTCGTCCGGATAGCCGGTATCCAGCGGCAGATAAGCGGCCCCGAGCGTCACAATGGCCTGCAGCGCCAGCGACAGCTGCACCGAACGCGGCAGCGCCACGGCGACGATATCACCCCGCTGCACGCCGGCCGCACTGAGATCGGCCGCCAGCGCGAATACCTGCTGCTGCATCTGGCGATAGTTCAGCTGGTGCTGCGCATCGGCAAGTGCCGGTGCGTCCGGGGTGCGCTGCGCCTGCTGCGCCAGCAGCGACGCCAGGGTTTCCGCTGGCAGCGGATGGGCAGTCTGATTGATGGCCGCAATCTGCTGCTGCTCCGCTGGCGTCAGCAGATCGAGCTCGCCCAGCGCGCGCTGCGGCTGCGCGGCCAGCTGGCTGAGCAGCAGGGCAAAGCGGCTGGCATGGCGCTGCAGCGTCTCGGCAGCATAGCGCTGCGCGTTCGCCAGCAGCTCCAGCGTCAGATCGCCGTGCTCGCTGAGGTAAATCGCGATTTCCAGGTCGCGCACCGGGCCGGAGGCCAGCTGATGCGTGATGCCTTCAATGCCAGCGAAATCAAGCTGGTAGTCAAACATCTTCAGGTTGATCACCGGGCCATACAGCGGATCGCTATCGCCGAGGCGGCCGAGATCGCGCTGCACCTGTTCAGCATCGTAACGCTGATGACGGCGCATTTTTTTCACTTCCGCGGCCAGCTGAGCGGCGAGATCGCCGAGCGTTTGTCCCGGCTGGTAATGCACCGCCATTGGCAGCACGTTGATCACCGGACCGGTGGCGCACAGCGCGGCGGAGCCGATGCGACGCATGAAGATGAAGCCGGCAGCAAAATCATTTTGCCCGCTGAGACGAGCCAGCCACAGCGCTACCAGCGCAAAGGCCAGATCGGCGGCGCTGTGCTGTGGATGCTGGCTGGTCAGCGTCTGGAAGCGGTGACGATCCAGCGTAACGCTGTGGCGCAGCAGATCGGTGCTGGCGCTCTGACCGGCCAGCGGTAGCGGCGACAGCGAGGCGGGCGCGGGCAGGGCGCGGCCTTTTTCGCGCCAGAATTCGCCGTCACGGGTGTAAGACGCCGATTGCTGATAGCGCTGATACTCGTCAACCACGGCGCTGAACGGAATAAACGGTGTCGGCTCAGGCGGCTGCTGCTGTACGGCGGCGCTGTACAGATTGGCGATGCGGCGCGTCAGCGCGGTAAAGCTGAAGCCATCCACCACCAGATGGTGATAGCGCTGATACCAGAACCAGTGCTGCTCGCCGAGGCGGAACAGACGATGGTGCCACAGCGGTGCGCCACTCAGCACACGCAGGTCACCCTGCATATCGGCACGCATCAGGGCGCGCGCGGCGGCAGCGGCATCCGCTTCGCCGCGCAGATCAACGATGTCTGGCAGGCTGAAGGTCTGTGGCTGCGGCCACTGCAGCGGCTCGCCGTCGATTTCGCCGAACGCCATATTCAGGGTATCGGCTTCCTGCATGCCGTGGACGATGGCCTGCGCCAGCAGCGCGCTGTTGATGTCGCCGCGCAGTTCGACAAAGTGCGCGACCGCGTAAGCGTTGTGATGGCGGCTGAGCTGGTCGGCGATCCAGATGCCAGGCTGCGCCGCCACCAGCGGCAGAGTTTGTTGGTCAATCATAGTGTCGTTCATCAGAGAATTTACTGTCGCTCCGGTTCACGTCTGGCGTGATGAATGAATTTGGATTGCGCCACAAAGCTTGCAGACCGTCGAGCAGGCCACCGCGCCAGCACAGCGCGTCATGGCCGCCCTCTACCGGCTGGTAATGCACCTGATAGCCGGCAGCGGTAAGTTGTTGTTGTAATTGTTGATTGGCTTGCAGAATCAGGCCTTCACGCTGGCCTGCCTCCAGCCAGAAACGCAGCGGCTGGCGAGGTGCCAGGCCATGGTCCAGCGCCTGCAGCAGCCAGCCATGCGGGTTACCGCGCTCCGGCCACCAGAAGGAGCCGGACAGGCTGAGCGCATTACCAAAGGTGTGGGGAAAGTGCAGTGCGGCAAACACCGCGGCCAGACCGCCGAAGCTTTGTCCGGCGACCAGCGTGCGCGCCGGCTGCGCATCGTACGGCATCCAGCGTGCCACCTGCGGCAACAGCTCCTGCTGCACCGCCTGCCAGAATTGCGGATTACATGGCAGCTCGCGGCTGCGGTGTTCGCGATCGATGATGTCGATAAACAGGTAGACCGCCGGCGGCAGCTTGCCCGCAGCGGTCAGTTGCTGCAGCGGGCCGGCGATCGGCATCTGCTGCGCCCAGAACTGACCATCGAGCAGTATCGCCAGCGGACGCGGGCCGTGCTGCGCCTCGCCTGTGGCGTACAGCCACACCCGGCGACGATTGCCGAGCAGCGCGCTGTCCCACTGCTGCTCCTGCAGCGTCAGCGCCGGGGCGCGGCCCTCATCCACCGCACGCCACACCTGCTGGTCGGGCGCGTCAGGCAGGTGCAGCGGTGACACGCCCATGCCGCGTCCGCCGGACCAGCTGCGCAGCGGATTGAGCGCATCGGCCTGCGCGGCAGGGAATTTTTCGCGCCACCAATGGCGCAGCGCATGCATGTCAGGCTCGCCGCTGAAATCGCTGGCCTGCCGATCCGGCATCAGGCAGTAGCTGCCGCGCCAGTGTGACGGCAGCACGGTTTGCCAGTACCAGATATCGCTACTGGCGACGCGCATCAGCGATTGCGGCGGGCGCCGCTGGTGGTGATCGGTCACGCCGGTGATGTTGATCCACACGCGCTGGGTGTGGGAGGTGGTTTCACTGCCTTGCGGATCGCGCCAGAAGAAGGTCACCAGACAGGTGCCATCCTGCTGCGGCTCAATGCGCGGAATGCCCTGAGTCTGTTGCTCCTGCCACCAGGCTTCGCTACCAATTCCATCATTTCGCCAGGTCATAGGGGCTGCCAGTCGCCGTCTGTACGGGGAGGTTTACATAGGATTGATAAATAATACTATTGATAATTATTTGCATTTGCAATAGGGTGACTGCGCTCAAAATGAGCACGCACGTTCCGTCTGGCACCCGGTAAGTCATGGGATTCAGCAAAGGATGGCCCTGCCAGGTGTGAACGGCTGCGCGATAAAGACAGGGATCTTCTCACCGGCTCGCCAGTCACTCCGCTGTGGCGCAGAACTGGCCTTCCAGGAATGAAAAAAAATGAAGCATTACTCGCGGTTAACCTTCGCTATTTTGATCGAACTGGGGCTCAGCGCCTCACTGCTCTCCGGCAGCGCCTGGGCAGCAGAGACTTCCAGCAAGACGACTTCCAGCAACGCCTCTTCTCCCGACGCCAGCGCAATGGACGGTGGCACCTTAATGGTGACGGCCCAGCAGCAGACGCTGCAGGCACCGGGGGTTTCCACCATCACCGCCGATGAGATCAAAAAGCATCCACCGGCGCGCGATGTCTCAGAAATTATCCGTACCATGCCGGGGGTTAACCTGACCGGTAACTCGACCAGCGGCCAGCGCGGCAACAACCGTCAGATCGATATTCGCGGCATGGGGCCGGAAAATACCCTGATCATGGTGGACGGCATGCCGATCACCAGCCGTAACTCGGTGCGTCTCGGCTGGCGCGGTGAGCGTGATACGCGCGGCGATACTAACTGGGTGCCGCCGGAGATGATTGATCACATCGACGTGATTCGCGGGCCGGCCGCGGTGCGCTACGGTAACGGCGCGGCGGGCGGTGTGGTGAACATCATCACCAAAAAGTACAGCGATCAGCAGTGGCACGGTTCGTGGAATACCTACTTCAACGCGCCGGAACACAAATCGGAAGGGGCGACCAAACGCACCAACTTCAGCCTTGAAGGGCCGCTGGGCGACGACTTCAACTTCCGGCTGTATGGCGGCTTAGCCAAAACCCAGGCCGACGCGTACGACATCAATGAAGGGCACGCGGCAGCGCGCACCGGCAGCTATGCCGGCAGTTACCCGGCAGGCCGCGAAGGCTCGGTAAACAAAGACATCAATGCGTTGCTAAGCTGGGCGTTTGCCCCCATGCAGACGCTGGAGCTGCAGGCCGGTTACAGTCGTCAGGGCAACCTGTACGCGGGCGATACGCAGAACACCAACACTAACGCGCTGGTGAAGAGCCTGTACGGCGACGAAACCAACCGTCTGTATCGCCAGAATATTTCACTGAAATGGACCGGCGCGTGGGACAACGGCATCAGCACCAGCAGCTGGGCGCGCTACGAGAAAACCCGCAATACGCGCATTAATGAAGGTCTGGCGGGTGGCACGGAAGGGATCTTCTCCAACAGCGGGTTCAATACCATCCAGCTGGACGATGTGCTGCTGCACAGTGAAATCAGCCTGCCGTTTGAGCTGGGCGTCAATCAGACCGCGACGCTGGGCACCGAGTGGAACCAGCAGCGCATGAAAGATCCTTCGTCGACCACCCAGGCCGCCAGCAACGGTGCCGTGCCAGGCATCGCCAGCACCGGCCGCAGTCCTTATGCCCAGGCGGAGATTTTCTCCCTGTTTGCCGAAGACAACATGGAGCTGACCGACAGCACCATGCTGACGCCGGCGCTGCGCTTCGATCATCACTCCATCGTTGGCAACAACTGGAGCCCATCGCTTAACCTGTCACAGGGGCTGGGCGATGACTTCACGCTGAAGATGGGGATTGGCCGGGCCTACAAAGCGCCGAGTCTGTACCAGACGAACCCGAACTACCTGCTGTACAGCAACGGCCAGGGCTGCGCCGCCAGCACCGGCGCCTGCTATTTGCAGGGTAATCCGAATCTGAAAGCGGAAAACAGCATCAATAAAGAAGTTGGGCTGGAGTGGAAGCATGAAGGTTATCAGGCCGGTCTGACCTGGTTCCGTAACGACTACCGCAACAAGATTGAAGCCGGCTATGCGCCTTCAGGTAAAGCCTCTAACGGCACCACGGATATCTATCGCTGGGAGAACGTGCCGAAAGCAGTGGTGGAAGGGCTGGAAGGTACGGTCAATGTTCCTTTCTCTGACAGCGTGATGTGGAATAACAACTTTACCTACATGCTGCAGAGCAAGAACAAGGAGACCGGCGATCGTCTGTCGATCATTCCGGAGTATACGCTGAACTCGACGCTGAGCTGGCAGGCAACGCAGGATCTGTCGCTGCAAACCACCCTGACGTGGTACGGCACCCAGACGCCGAAGAAGTACGACTACAAAGGACAGCCGGTCACCGGCAGCGCCACCGACAAAGTGAGCCCGTACTCGATTGTCGGCCTGAGCGGTACTTACGATATCAATAAGTACGCCAGCGTGACGCTGGGCATCGATAACCTGTTCGATAAGCGCCACTTCCGTGAGGGCAATGCGCAAACCACCGGTAACGCCACCACCGGCGCTTATCTCTACGGTGCCGGTGCCAATACCTATAACGAATCAGGCCGTACTTACTATATGAGCCTCAACACCCACTTCTGATGGCGCTCAGCCAATCAGTTGCGTTGGCAAACAGCAGCGGGCGACCAGTCCGCTGCTGTCTTCGCGGTTCACCAGTTCCAGCCTGCCGCGATGCATCTGCACAATTCGCAGCACAATGTTCAGGCCCAGGCCGCTGCCGCCATAGCGTTGATCGCGCCGCCGGAACGCCTGCGTCAGCTCTTCTGCCGCATCGGCATCAATACCCGGCCCCTGATCCCACACTTCAACCCAGACCTGCTGTTGTACCTGACGCAGCTTCACCTGCACGCTGCTGCCTTCCGGACTGTAGCGCGACGCGTTCTCCAGCAAATTGCGCAGCATCAGGCGCAGCAGCACCGCTTCACCCTGCTGCGGCACCTCGTCGCCGTCGGGCCAGTGCAGCGTCTGCTGACGCTGGGCGTACAGTTCCGCCATTTCCGGCATAAGCGGCTGCATGATGTCGCGCTGCCACTGCAGCTGCTGATAGTGGCCGCCCGCCAGCGCCTGACCGGCGCGCGACAGCATCAGCAACTGTTCGACGGTGTGCATCAGCTGGTCGATGCGCTCAATCAGCATGGCGCTTTGCGGCACCTGCTGCTGATGCAGAAGCTCGAGATGCAGGCGCAGCCCGGCCAGCGGCGTACGCAGCTCGTGCGCGGCATCGGCGGTGAATAATCGCTCCTGCTGCAGCGTGTGATCGAGACGGGAAAACAGTTGATTGATGGAGGAGGTGACCGCAACGATTTCATCCATCTCGGAGTAAATCGGCAGCGGCGTCAGGTTGTCGGCAGAGCGGTGGGCAAGGCTGTCCTGTAGCGATTTGAGCGGACGGATAATCCAGTTGATGGCCCAGAACGACAGCAGCAGCGTCAGGCTTACCATCACCAGCGAAGGCAGCAACAGCGAAGCGATGGCCTCACGGATCTCATTCTCCACACGATCGTTACGCGCCTGGGCCGACAGGGTTTCATTGACGAGGAAACTGATCTGTTCGCGGCTTTCGTGCCACAGCCAGATGGCGCTCATCACCTGGCAGGTGAGGAGAATCAGCGCCAGCATGATCAGTAACCGCTGACGCATGCTGTTCATTCGCGCAGTTCCAGCCGGTAGCCAACGCCGCGCACGGTTTTGATGCGATCTTTCCCCAGCTTACGGCGCAGATTATGAATGTGGACTTCTAAAGTGTTGGAGCCGGGATCGTCGTTCCAGCTGTAGAGATCCTGCTGCAGCGTTTCGCGATGCACATTCTGCCCCACGCGCATCAGCAGGCGGGTGAGCAGGGCGAACTCTTTGGGGGTGATCTCCAGCGGCAGATTTTCCAGCAGCACCTGCTGCGAGCTGAGATTGAGCGTCAGATCGCCCTGCTGCAGCAGGTTGTCGCTGTGCCCCTGATAGCGGCGGATCAGCGCGCGCACCCGCGCCTGCAATTCTGCCAGCGCAAACGGCTTGACCAGGTAATCATCGGCACCGGCGTCCAGCCCGTCGACGCGATCCTCCAGCGCATCGCGCGCGGTCAGGATCAGCACCGGCACCGCGATGCCGTCGCGTCGCCACTGGCGCAGCAGCGTGGCGCCATCGCGATCCGGCAGACCGAGATCCAGCACGATCAGGCTGTACTGGCTGCTGCGCAGCAGGGCGTTGCTTTCCGCCGCGCTGCCAGCGCAATCCACGGCGTAGCCCTCGCTGCTCAGCGCCTGCGCCAGCCCCGATTGTAATAACGCATCATCTTCAACGATCAACAGTTTCATTAGTTGTTCTTGTTAATGTCGGTATAGAGCCGGCTCTCAAAGCGCACCAGCGGAATCCGCCGCGTTTTCTGGTCTTCCGGCGGTACCGCATAGCCAGAGAGGAACTGGACAAAGGCCACGCGCGCACCGCTCGACGTGGTGATGAACCCAGCCAGATTATAGACGCCCTGCAGCGAACCGGTTTTTGCCGACACTTTGCCATCCAGCCCCGCTTCGTGCAGACCGCCGCGATACTGCAGCGTGCCGTCATAACCCGCCAGCGGCAGCATCGAAATATAATTCAGCGTGGCGTCATTTTTGGCGATGAACTGCAGCACCTGCATCATGGTATCCGGCGCGATCAGGTCATGACGCGACAGGCCGGAACCATCCACCTGAATACTGTTGCCGAGGTCGACGCCGGCTTTTTCGCGCAGCACACGCCTGACCGCATCCGAACCGGCGCGGAAGGTGCCCGGCACGTTAAAGTAGTGATGGCCGATGGTGCGGAACACGGTATCAGCGATCATGTTGTCTGACTTCTTCAGCATGGTGTGCAGCAGGTTGTGCAGCGGTGCGGACTGCGTCGAGGCCAGCACCGTGCCCGGTGACGTCACCTGCGTCTGGCGCACTAAATGGCCGCTGTAATCAATATCGGCGTCGCGCAGCTGCGCTTTAAGGATCTCGCCGGCCCACGCGGCGCCATCCTGCACGGCAAATGCCAGGGGCAGCGGTTCCGCACGCTGGCGCATACAGCCGGTCAGCGTGTAGCGATTGAGCTCTCCGGGCACCACGTCGAGCTCGCAATACTGCCCGTCACCGCTGTTGCGTCCGATCGTGCGCACCTGACTGAACATGTGCGCCGGATAGTAAGAGGCGATGCGCACAAAGGCGTTTTCGCCGGGCGTATTGGCACTGTAGAGCGAAACCGAGAAGCAGTTTTTATCAACAATCGCCGCACCTGGCGGGGCGCTGAAGCACTGTGTCAGATCGTTCCACGGCCAGCCTGGCGCCATATCGTGACTGGCGAACACCGAGGTGTCGATCACCAGATTGCCTTTGATATGGTTGATGCCCTGCTTTTTCAGCGCCGCCACCATATTGCGCAGATCCTGGCGGCTGAGCGTCGGATCGCCGGCAAAGCGCGCCACCAGGTCGCCATTTAAGGTGCCATCGCTGACCGCGCCTTTGGTCTCCAGCGTGGTCTGAAAACGGAAGTCCGGGCCCAGCTCCAGCAGTGCCGCCAGCGCGGTGATCACTTTCATGGTACTGGCCGGCAACGCCATCTGTTTGCCGTGATAGTCGATTATCGGGGTGGATGCGCCCACTTTTTGTACCATCAGCGCCAGGTTTGCGCCGTCTGGCAAATACT
>NZ_JASEWO010000291.1:0-3179 GCF_030024295.1 Pantoea sp. Pa-EAmG | reverse complement strand
ACCAACCCATTCTTTGCTGAACTGGCTGATGCGGCTGAAGAGGCAGCATCGGCGCGAGGCTATAGTCTGGTGCTTTGTATCACGCGTAATAATCCGGAAAAGGAGGCGCAGTTTATCCGCTGGCTGGATACGCGTCAGGTTGATGGCCTGCTGTTCACCACTAACCGTCCCGATAACGGCGTACTACGGCAGGAAATTCAGCGCCAGCGTCATGTGGTGTTACTGGATGAAGATATTCCCGGCAGTACGGTGCCCAAAGTGTTTGCCGACAATGTGCAAGGTGGACGTATGGCAACGGAACAATTGATTGCTGCCGGACACACCCAGATCGCTTTCATCGGCGGGCCAGAACAACTGATGAGCGTACGCGAGCGCTATCAGGGTTTTTGCACCGCGATGCAACAGGCCGGGTTAGCCATTCCTCCTGAATGGGTGATGTATGGCAACTATGCGCGCGAATTTGGCCAGCAGGCGCTCAAACGACTTTTCAGCTGTGCACAACGTCCCACTGCCGTGTTTGCCGCCAGTGATTATCTGGTGCTGGGATTGCTAGATGGTCTACGCGCCAGCGGCTTGCAGGCTCCCGCCGCCCTCTCCCTGGTGGGCTTTGACGATGCCAATTACACCGACCTGACACATCCACGGATCTCCACAATCCGCCAACCTGCTCGCGAATTGGGACATACGGCGGTGAGTATTATGCTGCGCCTGCTCAATGATGAAACCGGCATCCCGAACGAAACCCGTTTGCCCGTGGAATGGATTGGGCGTGATTCTATTGGATTTGTTAACGGCGTCCCAAAATGATGCAAAAGCGCACAATAATGGCGCAAAAAGTGAGCTGATTTTTTTAATCGCGTTATAGTGAGTAAACCGGTTTACTTGATATTCACGAAACTCGTGATGATTTACAACAAGTTAGCCGAAAGTGAAGTGCCTGCAACGCAGGCTGGCATGGATGCTGCAATGTCACCACTGGCGAGTAAATATCATTGTAGCGTTTGCCCTGTTGGTTTAAACAAAAGTCTTATCTGGCGGGTAAACCGGTTTACTAGATTGTAGATCGTGCCGGATATGCACTTTTCCCAACAGGGCAAACATTTCCCACAAGTGTTGATGGGAGTTGTCCAATGCAGCAATTACAAGCTCTTCCGGCCCGGGTTGAAATGGTCAATATCACCAAAACCTACGGTTCGATTCGCTCTTTGCGCGGGGTAAATCTTCAGCTTGCGCCAGGGGAAGTACTCGGTTTGGTTGGCGATAACGGTGCCGGCAAATCGACGCTCACCAAAGTGTTGTCCGGTGCCGTAATCCCCACCAGCGGCACCATTCGCATCGACGGTGAACAACAGCACTTCAGTAACCCTGCCGATTCACGCCGCTGTCATATTGAGATGGTCTATCAGGATCTATCCCTGTGCGACACGGTTGATGTTGCGGGGAATTTATTCATGGGCCGCGAGCCGATGAAATCCGTGCTCGGTATTCCCTTTCTCGATCAAACCAAAATGCATGCAGAAGCACGCGAAATGCTGAAAGGCCTTGGGATTTCCATTCCCGATACGCGCCTGCTGGTACGCAATCTTTCAGGTGGGCAGCGGCAGGCTATTGCTATTGCCCGCGCGGCGGCGTTCGAACCCAAAGTGCTGATCATGGATGAACCTACCGCCGCTCTCGCTGTAGCTGAAGTGGAGGCGGTGCTGGAACTGATACGTCGTGTTTCAGCGCGCGGGGTGAGCGTGATCCTGATTACCCACCGTTTACAGGATCTGTTCCTGGTGTGTGACCGCATCATGGTGATGTACGAAGGCACCAACGTGGCCGATCGCCGCGTGGCGGATACCAGCCTCAGCGACATCGTTAACCTGATCGTGGGTGAAAAATTCACTGCTCATTCAGCAGCAGCACATTGAGGAAACAGGATGAGTATCATGAATCTAAGCAGTTCACGCATGATCCAACACTCGCTGCCCCGCCGCCTGTTGCATAACCACTCAGGCGTGGTGAGCATTGCGCTGTTTTTTATCTTTTGCTGCGTGGTGTTTTCGCTGATCACCAGTAACTTTCTCACCAGCACTAACTGGCTAAATATCATTCGGCAAAGCGCCCCGCTGCTGATCGTCGCAACGGCAATGACGTTGGTGATCACCACTGGCGGTATTGATTTGTCTGTAGGGTCGACACTGGCGCTGGTCGGTGCGCTTTCTGCCATTGCACTCAACAATTGGGGACTACCGTGGCCTGTGGTGTTGATCGGTGGACTGCTATTGGGCGGTTTGGTCGGAGCCATCAACGGCTTCTTTATCGCGTTTGAAGGGATACCCGCTTTTATTGTCACACTAGCCACGCTGGCCGTGGTGCGCGGTATTGCGCTGCTGGTTACCCAGGGCTATTCGATTCCGGTTCCCGCCGACAGCCTGTTCACCTTTATGGGCCGCGCCTGGGTGCTGGGCATTCCCATGCCTGCGCTAATCGGCATTGTGATTCTGTTGGCCGGGCACGTCTTGCTGAATCACATGCGTTTTGGTCGCTATGTTACGGCCATCGGAGCCAACGCAGAAGGCGCGCGCCGTAGCGGCATTAATACCAAAGCGGTAACCATGAAGGTGTATATCCTCAGCGGTATGGCGGCCGCGCTGGCAGGCATGATTATCACGGCGCGTCTCGGCAGCGGATCGTCCAATCAGGGTGAAGGATTTGAACTGCAGGTAATTGCGGCGGTGGTTCTTGGCAGCACCAGCTTGTTTGGCGGATTTGGCACTATCATCGGCACGCTGTTGGGCGCTTTGTCGATTGCCATTATCCAGAATGGGCTGATCTTGTCGCATATCTCGCCGTTTTATACGCAGATCGCGACCGGCACCATCATCTTACTGGCGATTTGGCTCAATACTCGCATCCTCAACCCTGCTCGCTCACCCGTAAAAGGATAATCAATGAAAGGATCAATTTTCCGTCATGCGGACCCTCTTCCTGTGGGCGTACGTAGCGGTCAGGTGATGACGGTACTCGGTCCGATGCCAGTGGCAGAAATGGGCGTCACCTTAATGCATGAGCACATATTGCTGGATGCTTCTGGCAAATGGGTACCGCCCTGCTGTTGCAGCGATCGTCACATTGCCGAGATGCCAGTGAAGATGGAGAACCTCGGCGCACTGTCGATGAATCCGTTGATGAGC
>NZ_JASEWO010000290.1:0-3185 GCF_030024295.1 Pantoea sp. Pa-EAmG | reverse complement strand
TTCTGCGAAATAATTTGTGCCACCGCAGGACGGCAAGCCCGAGCTGGTCAGGCAGGTTTCAGCCCCATTCCACACCGGTTGTGGTTTTGGTAGCGGCGCAATTTATTGCGCGATGAATCGGACCGCTACGGGTCAGTGCAGCTAATTTCTGCGAAATAATTTGTGCTAGCGCAAGGCGGCAAGCCTGAGAGTCCCCGGGAGCATACATTAGTATGTGACCGGGGCGAGCAGGCGCTGCCAACGCCGCGATAGTGCAAAGAATGAAGCAGAAGTTCTGCGAAATAATTTGTGCCACCGCAGGACGGCAAGCCCGAGCTGGTCAGGCAGGTTTCAGCCCCATTCCACACCGGTTGTGGTTTTGGTAGCGGCGCAATTTATTGCGCGATGAATCGCGCCGCTACAAATGTTATGCGGCCTGCAGTTACCTGCATTAATACGAAGCAGCCAATCTGCGAAATAATTTGTGCTAGCGCAAGGCGGCAAGCCTGGGAGTCCCCGGGAGCATACATCAGTATGTGACCGGGGCGAGCAGGCGCAGCCAACGCTGCGGTAGTGCAAAGTATGAAGCAGGTGCAGCCAACGCCGCGATAGTGCAAAGTATGAAGCAGAACTAGCGTTCGTCGCGCCGTCCGCCGACTGCCGCCCAAATCCGGCGCACATGCACGGTCACTTCTTCGCGGTCGTGATACAGCTGGCGCGCCTGGATCTGCGCGTTTACGCCCTTCTCCTTCAGCGCCGCGTCCATCATTGCCAGGTTCTGCGTAACTTCTTCATAGCGCTTTTTCATTGGCAGCTTGAGGTTGAAGATCGCCTCACGGCACCAGCCGTTGACCAGCCATTCGGTCATCAGGCTGGCGACGCGCACCGGTTTTTCCACCATGTCGCACACCAGCCAGCTGATGTTGCTGCGCGGCGGGCGGAATTTGAAACCGTCTTCGCGGCAGTGCGTAACCTGTCCGGTATCCATCAGGCTTGGCGCCATCGGGCCGTTATCCACCGCGTAGACCCACATGCTGCGCTTCACCAGCTGATAGGTCCAGCCGCCGGGGCAGGCACCGAGATCGACCGCATACATGCCGCTGCCCAGCCGTTCGTCCCACTCATCGGCCGGCACGAACACATGGAATGCTTCTTCCAGCTTCAGCGTAGAGCGGCTTGGCGCATCGGCCGGGAACTTCAGGCGCGGAATGCCCATGTAAAACGGCGAATTGTTGTGCGGCAGCGAATAACCAACGTAGCAGGTGCCCGGCGCGATAAAGAACACATGCACTACCGGACGTTTATTGCTCTCATAATTCAGCAGGATTTTGCTGTCGCGCAGGCTGGCGCGCAGCGGTACCGTCAGCTTGCGGCAAAATTTGGTCAGCTCTTTGGCTTCATTGGTGTCGGGCACTTCAACGCGCAACTCGCCGCCCTTCTCCACCACGCCGCTCAGCATGCCGACGATCGGGGTAATACGATCTTCCGGCGGAAGATCGCGCAGCAGCTCGCCCACCACCAGCATTTGCCGGGCAAAAATCAGCTCTGCGAACGGCAGCGTGGCGATCAGTTTTTCCGCCTCTTCCGGCTGATAGCACTCAAATAGCACGTAACCGGCGTCATCTTTAACACGCGGAAAACCGTAGATTTCGCGTTCCGCTGCTTTGGCACTGATTTCTGCCGCACACTCTTTCTCAAATCCCGGGCGGCAATAGAGTAAAACTTTATTCATGGCGATCTGCCTTTCGTTTCAGACGCAGCGCGCCAATCAACATCAAAAACCAGCCAATCAGGAAGCACAGGCCTCCAACCGGCGTAACAAACACCCAAAACTTCAGGTGCGACAGCGCCAGACAATACAGGCTACCGCTGAACAGGACGATACCCAGCGCCATCGCGGCGCTACTCCAGTAAAACCAGATATTGGCGCGACGCAGCATTGCTGCGCCAATACCGATAATCGCCAGCGTATGATACGCCTGATATTCAAGGCCGGTATGGATCCACGCCATCTCGGCCGCGCCGAGCGCTTTGCTCAGCACGTGCGCCCCAAAAGCACCAAACGCCACCAGCAGAAAGCCGCTGATGGCGGCAAATATAAACATGGCACGACTGGACATTCATTTATCCTCAAGGTGAAACCGCACATCACTGTGCGGCAGGCAACGCGTTAGTGATCGTAGCGGAAGCGGAATTTTTCTTGTTCAGTTGCGGCTTTTTCCAGAATCCACTGCCGAAAGGCGGCTATTTTACCCAGTTCTGCCTGGCTGTCATGACAAACCAGATAAAAAGCATTTTTACTCACTAAGACATCGTTGAAAGGACAGACCAGACGTCCGGCCTCAATTTCACTCTGCGCCATCACGTTATTGGCCAGCGCCACGCCCTGGCCGTGGATCGCCGCCTGCAGCACCATGGCGCTGTGGCTGAAGATCGGCCCCTGCTGAACATTAATGTGCTGCAAGCCCAACTGACGGATATAGGATTGCCAGTCACGGCGCGAGGCGTCATGCAGCAGCGTGAAATGCGCCAGATCGGCCGGTGATTTGAGCGGATTGTCGCCGGTCAGCAGCAGCGGCGAGCACACCGGCAGCAGATATTCGGCATACAATTTTTCTACCCGCAAACCGGGCCAGTTGCCGCGGCCGTAAAAAATCGCCACGTCGACATCGTCGGCCAGCTTCTCCTCATCACGGTCTACCGCCTGGATACGCACATCAATGCCCGGATAAGCCAGATTAAAGCTGGAGAGGCGCGGAACCAGCCACTGAATGGCGAAACTCGGCAACAGGCTGACGGTGAGAGCCCCTTTGGCACTGCGCGCCTGCAGTTTGCGCGTGGCATCGTTCAGTGCCGAAAAAATCTCTTTGATATCGAGATAGTAGCTTTGACCCTCTTCGGTCAATAACAGCGAACGATTGCGCCGGCGAAACAGCTTAAGACCGAGAAAATCTTCCAGCGATTTAATCTGATGGCTGACAGCCGCCTGGGTCACAAACAGCTCCTCAGCGGCTTTGGTGAAGCTCAAATGACGGGCCGCAGCGTCGAAGACGCGAAGAGCATTAAGCGGCGGAAGGCGTTTTGACATGGTTTTCCGTACCCGGATTGACAGCGTAACACTGCAACTTATACAAAGTCGTTACGTATTAGATTTTTTAATCCGAGACATTATAATTTGTCCGTTGAGGAAGCTCCAGCAAATACCT
>NZ_JASEWO010000066.1:0-22649 GCF_030024295.1 Pantoea sp. Pa-EAmG | reverse complement strand
TGTCTGCCGATGAAGCAGACCGAATTTGAGAATGCTATTATTTTAACGATATAGGGTATCGCACGTTGGCTCAAATAAATGATTGAATTATCCGCCCGAACATCCAGTACGGAATCCTGCAGGACTACGCCCTCCTCACATATCAGAATATTGTTCTTACCATGAAAATTAATCTGGCTATTGATGAGTGTCGGTTCTTTACCAAGAAATTTGTTACCTTCAATAAGCCTGAGCTGCTCTGGATGTAATATTGTCATTTTTCGCTACGTGAGTCGGGATGGCCGTTTTCAAAGCGGCCTGAATCACGTCGATATTAAGCGTTGGGCATCAGAACAGCAGGCTGTGCGCCGTGGCGCGCAGCGCAATGCCCAGCAAAATGCCGGGCACGGCGAAGCGGAACAGGCGCGGAAAACGGCTGGAGAGCCCGAGGAAAATGCCGATGCCGGGCAGGTCGAAGGTCTGAATCAGCAGGCCTGCGGAGGCGTTGATGTTGTGCGCACTGTACTGCCCCTGTTCGACCAGTCCGGCAACCACGCCGTAATAGGCGGTGCCGCCAGCCAGGCATTTGGTCAGCGCAGGCAGCACATACACCTCGGCGATATGCAGTTTGTGTAACAGCGGTGCCAGCAGCTGCGTCAGCAGCTCAATGGCGCCGGCACTTTTCAGGATGCCCACCACCGACAAGGAAAGGATCAGCATCGGCAGCGAACCGAGCGCGAGGCGAATGGCGTCGGCACCCGAGGTGTTGATGATGGCGATCAGTCCCGGCTTCGTGTCGCTGTTCTCCACGCCCTGGTCTTCATCGCGCAGCGCGACGTCGGAAAGTTTGCGGGCAAAAAAGTGATAGGTTGAGGCGGCCGCCAGCACGCCGCCGCTGATAGAGAACAGCAGCGCGGCGCTCCAGTTGAGCCCGTCAGGAATCAGCGGATAAAAGGCGTTGGCCTGGCCCATCGCAAACAGCATCGCCAGCGTGGCCGCCATATGGCGGTCTGAAGTGCCGCGCTTCTCCATGATCGCCAGCGCGGCGAGCGGTGCGGCAAAACTGACAAAATTCAACTGGATGAGTGCGAACAGCGCCAGGCCGGTAATCCCCAGCGGCTTCAGTAACGGCGTGGCGTGGCGCACGACAAAATCCAGCACGCCTTTCACTTCGAGGTATTTCATGATGAATAGCATCACCACCATGATGGGAATCAGAGTGTAAAGCGCGACGTCGACCGCAGCTTTGCCCGACTCCATAATTATGCTGATGATATTCACGTGCTGACGTCGTCCCGTTACCGCAAAACGCTGGCCGCCGGGCCAGCAAAGCAAAAATCATAGCGGGTATGCGCGCTGTTGAGTAGTCAGCAAACAAAAAAGCCCCCAGGCGGGGGCTGCGATGATGGCGCGGAGGCGGTGTTAGCGCATGGTGACGAACTCTTCCGCCGCCGTCGGGTGAATCGCCACGGTGTTGTCGAAGTCTTTTTTGGTGGCGCCCATCTTCAGCGCCACCGCAAAGCCCTGCAGCATCTCATCCATGCCGTTGCCGATACCGTGAATACCCACAATCTTCTCTTCCGGCCCCACGCATACCAGCTTCATGCGGCACGGCTGACGGTGCTGGGTCACCGCGGTATACATGGCGGTGAACGACGATTTGTACACTTTTACCTGGTCGTCGCCATACTGCTCACGCGCCTGCGGTTCGGTCAGACCGACGGTGCCAATCGGCGGATGGCTGAACACCACGGTGGGAACGTTGCTGTAGTCGAGATGCTCGTCCGGCTTGTTATTAAACAGGCGTTCGGACAGGCGACGGCCTGCCGCCACGGCCACCGGCGTCAGCTCGACCGCACCGGTGTTATCACCCACCGCATAGATGCCTTTGACGTTGGTGTTCTGGAACTTGTCGACCTGAATGTAGCCTTTGTCATTCAGCGCCACACCGGTCACCGCCAGGTTGAGATTATCGGTAGCGGGTTCGCGGCCAATTGCCCACACCAGGCAATCCACCGTCTGCTGCTGGCCGTTTTCCAGCTGCAGCGTCAGGCTGCCGTCAGCATTCCTGATCACCGCTTTCGGGATCGATTCGGTGTGCAGCGTCGGACCTTCGGCCTGCATCACTTCCACCAGCGTCTCAACAATCAGCGGGTCAAAGCTGCGCAGCGGCGCATGCTGACGCACAAACAGGTGAGTTTCTGCGCCCAGCGCATTCACCACGCCGGCCAGCTCTACCGCAATGTAGCCTGCGCCGACTACCGCAACGCGTTTTGGCAGCGCCTCCAGCTCAAAGAAGCCGTCGGAATCGATGCCGTACTCTGCGCCCGGCACCTGTGGATGGCTGGGACGCCCGCCGGTGGCGATCAGGATATGGTCGGCGGTAATGGTCTCGCCGTTCACTTCCACCGTGTGGGCATCGACAAAGCGCGCGAACCCTTTGATCACTTCAACCTGGTTTTTACCCAGCACGTTGTCGTACGAGGTGTGGATACGGTCGATGTAGGCGCTGCGATTTTTCACCAGCGTTGACCAGTCAAAGCGATTAACGGTGGTATCAAAGCCGTAATCCGGACCGTACAGGTGAATTGCTTCAGCGATTTGCGCCGCATGCCACATCACTTTCTTCGGTACACAGCCGACGTTGACGCAGGTGCCGCCCAGCTCTTTCGCTTCGATCAGCGCGCACTTCTGGCCATACATCGCCGCACGGTTAATGGAGGCGATACCGCCGCTGCCGCCGCCAATGGCGAGGTAATCAAAATGTCTGGTCATCCGTTGTGTCCATCTGTTGGAGGAAAACTGGCATAGAGTGTAACGCCGCTTCAGTTACCGGCGCAAAGTTTGCACCTATGTATGTAATAGGGTTGAATGCCGGCAAGGGGTTGGCTTAAAGGAACTTATCATGCACCTGACATTTCTTGGTACCGGCGCGGGCGCGCCCAGCCTGCAGCGCAACGTCACCGCCATTGCGCTGACGCTGTCGAAGCGCGGCGAGACCTGGCTGTTCGACTGTGGCGAAGCGACGCAGCATCAGTTTATGCGATCGGCGCTTAAGCCCGGCAAGCTGGAAAAAATCTTTATTACCCATTTGCATGGCGATCACATCTTTGGCCTGCCGGGTCTGCTCACCAGCCGTTCGATGGCGGGCCTGACCGAGCCGATGACGCTGTACGGTCCGAAAGGATTGCGCCAGTTTGTCGAGACTGCGCTCAGCCTGAGTGGCTCTTATACCGGCTATCCGCTGGAGATTGTCGAGATCGAAGCCGGCGCGGTGCTGGATAACGGTGAGTTTCGCGTCACGGCTTACGCGCTGAACCACGTGGTTGAGTGCTACGGCTACCGCATCGAACAGCATGATAAGCCGGGCTTCCTTGACGCACCGCGCCTGAAGGCGGAAGGCGTGCCGCGCGGCCCGTGGTATCAGGATCTGAAACAGGGCAAACGCATCACGCTGGAAGATGGCCGCGAGATCAACGGCGCCGACTATCTTGGTCCGGCCACCAAAGGCAAAGTGCTGGCGATCTTCGGCGATACCGGCCCCACCGAGGTGGCGTTGCAGCTGGCGGCGAACGCCGATGTGATGGTGCATGAAACCACACTGGAAGCGGCGATGGCGGAAAAAGCCAACGGGCGCGGCCACTCGACTACGGTGCAGGCGGCCAGCGTGGCACAGCGCGCTGGCGCAAAACGCATGATCGCTACGCACTTTAGCTCGCGCTATTTGTCACAGGATCGGGAAAGGCTGCTGGCTGAGTGCCAGTCGGTGTTTCCGGCCACCGAACTGGCCCATGATTTTGCGATATTTGAGGTGTAGCGCTTATTCCGGCACGATTTGCGTCACGCTGTAGTGACCGGTGCCGGCGGGCACCAGCTTCTGGTGCAGCCACGGCAGCAGCTCTTCCATCTGCGCTTTCAGCTTCCACGGCGGGTTGATGACAATCATCCCGGACGCGGTCATGCCGCGCTGATCGCTGTCCGGACGTACTGCCAGCTCGATCTGCAGAATATTGCGGATGCCGGTGGCTTCCAGATCCTTCAGCATGTGCTTGATCTGCTGGCGCAACACCACCGGATACCACAGCGCATAGACACCGGTGGCGAAACGTTTGTGACCTTCCTGAATGCCTTTCACCACATCCTGATAATCGCTTTTCATTTCGTACGGCGGGTCGATAAGGATCAGGCCGCGACGGGTCGGTGGCGGCAGTTTGGCCTTCAGCTGCTGATAACCATCCGCGCGTTCAACGCGGGCGCGCGCATCTTTACTGAACTCACTGCGCAGCAGCGGGTAATCGGTCGGATGCAGTTCGGTGAGCTGCAGCTTATCCTCGTCGCGCAGCAGATGGCGGGCGATCAGCGGCGAGCCAGGGTAATAGCGCAGCGTACCGGTTGGGTTAAGGTTGCGAATCGCCGCCAGATAGGGCTTCAGCAGCGCCGGTGCGTCCGGCTGTTGCCAGATACGCGCAATGCCTTCCAGATATTCGCCGGTACGTTCGGCGTGCTCACCGCTCAGCTGGTAACGTCCGGCACCGGCGTGGGTGTCCAGATAGAGGAAAGGTTTCTCCTTCTCCATCAGGGCGGTGAGGATCAGGCTTTCAACGGTGTGTTTCAGCACGTCGGCGTGGTTGCCGGCATGAAAACTGTGGCGATAACTCAGCATAAAAAAGAGGGGTCCGCGGTTGGATCAATGAAGTCGAATAAATCGTGTGTGGCGCGATTATAGCCGCGCCGCATAAAAATTGCTGACGTTTTACCATCCGCTTAAGTTTTCAGCGCCCAGGTCGCTTTAGCGGAATGCGACCGGTCTGGTAGAGAACTAATTTCACGTAGGGATAATTCGACTCTCGAAATTTTACCGCAGATTAAGTAAGTTAGTAGCCGATAACGAAGCGGTCGCGAGCGAAATGCCAGGAATGCGTCTCTGGCAAGGAAACTTTTCGGCCATGGCCGTATAATTTTTTGCTTCAAGCATCCTTAATAACTCCTGGTGACAATAATGAAAAAAATGACTGGTATCGCGGTGGCAAGCCTGCTGGCACTGGCCGGCTGCGCGAAACAACAGCCTGTTCATAGCCTGGTAACGCCGCCCGCCGCCGACGCTCAGCCGATGGCTGAATCTGCTGCACGGCCTGACGGCCAGCCGTTTGTAACCGAAGCGCCAGCCCAGCCGGCCGCTGCCTCGTTCGCTGACGATCGCGCCAGCAATATTCAGCAGTGCCGTAAAGAGCTGGATGCGATGCGCCTCTACAGCCAGGCGTCTTACGACAGCTACCAGGCGGAGTTCCAGAAAATTGGCGCGCAGACCAACAAATATCTGCAGATTAAAGATTCGATCGGCGCGGATATTAACGATTTAGTCATGCCGCGCTATCAGTTCCAGATCCGTGAACTGTGCTTCCGCATTAAAACCCGTCTGTCACAGCTGATTATTCGCCAGGCCGGTTAACAATAACGGCGCAAGCCGACCCCTTTTTTAACAGCGCGACAACCTCGCGCGGTGGATGGCTTCATCTCAATTAACATATTGAGATGAGGCCTTTTGTTTTCTTAGCGGCAAGGAGCCGCGACTGGAGGTTTTGATGACACAGCGTCATCTGCTGGCGGTGCTGATTAGCGCGGCCTTACTGCTACCCGGACAGGCCGCGTCAGCGGCTGATGATGACATGCTGCGCGCGTTCAGCGAAGCAGCGCGCACCCTGCCGCCGGCACCGGCAGCAAAACCACAGCCACCTGCAAAACCGGCCGCAAAACCGGCCGCAAAACCGGCGGCGAAAACCGTCAGCAAGGCAGAGAAAAAAGCCGCAACAGCGCCCGATCACAGTTCGGAACTGACGCGTCTGCGCCTCCGCGTGGCGCAACTCGAAAAGCTGTCTGCGACACCTGCGGTGAAAGCGGACGATGCGTTAAAGGCGCAGCTGGCTGCCAGCGACAAAAAACTGGCAGCGCTCAGCGCGGAGAAGCAGCAGCAGGAGAAAAACATCGCCACGCTGCAGCAGGCGCTGAAAGAGGCACAGCAGCAGCAAAGCGCCGGCAGCGCCCAGCTGACGAAACAGCTCAGCGACGCGCGCGCGGCGGCCACCCAGAGCGCCGACGCGCTGAAAGCGCTGAAAGCGGAAAACGACAAAGCGCTGGCGGCGTTGCAGGCTGAGAGCAAAAAGCAGCTCAGTGCCCAGCAGGCCGGGAACGATAAAAAACTGGCGGCGCTCAGCGCGGAGAAGCAGCAGCAGGAGAAAAACATCGCCACGCTGCAGCAGGCGCTGAAAGAGGCACAGCAGCAGCAAAGCGCCGGCAGCGCCCAGCTGACGAAACAGCTCAGCGACGCGCGCGCGGCGGCCACCCAGAGCGCCGATGCGCTTAAAGCGCTGAAAGCGGAAAACGACAAGGCGCTGGCGGCGCTGCAGGCTGAAAGCAAACAGCAGCTCAGCGCCCAGCAGGCCGGGAACGACAAAAAGCTGGCAGCGCTCAGCGCGGAGAAGCAGCAGCAGGAGAAAAATATCGCCACGCTGCAGCAGGCGCTGAAAGAGGCACAGCAGCAGCAAAGCGCCGGCAGCGCCCAGCTGACGAAACAGCTCAGCGACGCGCGCGCGGCGGCCACCCAGAGCGCCGATGCGCTTAAAGCGCTGAAAGCGGAAAACGACAAGGCGCTGGCGGCGCTGCAGGCTGAAAGCAAACAGCAGCTCAGCGCCCAGCAGGCGGCAAGCGACAAAAAGCTGGCGGCGCTACAGGCAGAAAACGAGAAGGCGCTGGCGGCGCTGCAGGCTGAGAGCAAAAAGCAGCTCAGCGCCCAGCAGGCGGAAAGCGATAAAAAGCTGGCGGCATTACAGGCTGAAAGCAAACAGCAGCTCAGCGCACAACAGGCTGAGAGCGCCCAAAAACTGGCCGCGCAGCAGACTGCAAGCGACAAACAGCTGAAAGCGTTACAGTCACAGCAGACGGAAAGCGAGAAGAAGCTCACCGCCCTGCAGACGCAGCAGGCCGAGCGTGAAAAACAACTCGCCGCGCTGGATAGCGAAAAACAGCAGCAGGCGCACAACCTGGCGCAGCTGACGCGGGAACTGGAGGCAGCGAAGCAGCAACCGGCCGCCGCGCCGAAACTTTCTGCCCCGAAAAGCGATGCCGAACGCGATGGTTATACGCTGGGTCAGTTCATCGCCAGCAATGCGGTGGTGCAGTTGCAGATGGTCAAAGACATCGGCCTCAGCATCAGTATGGATCAGCTGATTGCCGGCTTAACCACCCAGTTGCAAAGCGGTGATTCGCTGCTTGATGGCGAAGAGATGGCGCGCCGTTACGCCACCATGCAGGCCTCCATTGGCAAAGGACTGAACGCACTGATTGAAAAAGGTTACGCGCAGCTGGACAAGAAAGTGGCGAAGCGTAAAGCGCTGAAGAAAGATCTCGGCATGCAGTGGTTTGCGGTGAAAAGCGTGAAAGGCAAACTGCTGCCGGACCAGCAGGCGGCGGTCAGCGTCCGCGTTACCACCCTGAGCGGCAAGGTAATCAATGATTTTTCGCACGATCAGGTGCCGTTCAACGACAGCCTGCCGCCACTGTTGCAGGAGGGCATGTCACTGACCGGTAAAGGCGGCGCAGTGGAAGGCTGGGCGCTGGCGAAAGATATTTACGAGCGCGAGCCGCTGCCACCGTGGGTCGCGCCGTATGATGTGATCCATTATCAGCTGACCATCAAATAACCTCTGGCCCGCCGTCTGGCGGGCTTTTTTTTCAACAATGCGCGATAAATCGCGTCGCTACTGATACGTGCACTTATTGTAGCGGCGCGATTCATCGCGCGTTTTTCTCTCTGCCCTTGCGGGTGGCATTGATTTTCCCCTCGTCTGGCCGCATGTTAGTAAAATTGCGCCGCGCCCCTGCGCGCGGCCCCACTCCATGATGAAAGGACTGCGCTTATGACCAATCCGTTACTCACGCCTTTTACGCTACCGCCTTTTTCCGCCATCAAACCTGAGCACGTGGTTCCCGCTGTAACTGAAGCGCTGAACGACTGTCGCGCGGCGGTGGAGCGCGTAGTGGCGCAGGGCGCGCCTTACACCTGGGAAAATTTAGTCCAGCCGCTGGCAGAAGTGGACGATCGCCTGGGCCGCATCTTCTCGCCGGTCAGCCATCTCAACTCGGTAAAAAACAGCCCGGAACTGCGCGAAGCCTACGAGCAGACGCTGCCGCTGCTGTCCGAATACAGCACCTGGGTGGGCCAGCACGAAGGCCTGTATCAGGCGTATCGCAACCTGCGTGAGGGCGAGAGCTACGCGCAGCTGGATACCGCGCAGAAGAAAGCGGTGGATAACAGCCTGCGCGACTTTGAGCTGTCCGGTATCGGCCTCGATAAACAGAAACAGAAACGCTATGGCGAGATCGCCGCGCGCCTCTCCGAGCTGGGATCGGCTTACAGCAACAACGTGCTGGACGCCACCATGGGCTGGAGCAAACTGATCACCGACGAAGCTGAACTGGCGGGAATGCCGGAGAGCGCACTGGCCGCAGCCAAAGCGCAGGCGGAAGCCAAACAGCAGGAAGGCTGGCTGCTGACGCTGGATATCCCGAGCTATCTGCCGGTGATGACCTACTGCGACAACGCCGCGCTGCGTGAAGAGATGTATCGCGCCTATTCCACCCGTGCCTCCGATCAGGGCCCGAACGCCGGTAAATGGGACAATGGCCCAATCATGGCGGAAGAGCTGGCGCTGCGCCACGAGCTGGCCGAGCTGCTGGGCTTTGACTCGTTCGCCGACAAATCGCTGGCAACCAAAATGGCGGAAAGCCCGTCTCAGGTGATCGACTTCCTGAACGACCTCGCCAAACGCGCGCGCCCGCAGGGTGAAAAAGAGCTGGCGCAGCTGCGTGCCTTCGCCAAAAAAGAGTTTGGCGTGGATGAGATGAATCCGTGGGATCTCACCTATTACGGCGAGAAGCAGAAACAGCATCTGTATACCATCAGCGACGAACAGCTGCGTCCGTACTTCCCGGAATCACGCGCGGTGAACGGCCTGTTTGAAGTGGTGAAGCGTATTTATGGCATCACCGCCAAAGAGCGTACCGACGTGGATGTTTACCATCCGGACGTGCGTTTCTTCGACCTGTTCGACGAGAGCGGCGAGCTGCGTGGCAGCTTCTACCTCGACCTTTACGCGCGCGAGCACAAGCGCGGCGGCGCGTGGATGGATGACTGCGTCGGGCAGATGCGTAAAGCCGATGGCAGTCTGCAGAAGCCAGTGGCGTACCTGACCTGTAACTTCAACCGTCCGGTTCAGGGCAAACCGGCGCTGTTCACTCACGATGAAGTGACCACGCTGTTCCACGAGTTCGGCCACGGCCTGCACCACATGCTGACGCGCATCGAAGCGCCGGGCGTATCTGGCATCAACGGCGTGCCGTGGGATGCGGTCGAGCTGCCGAGCCAGTTTATGGAGAACTGGTGCTGGGAGCCGGAAGCGCTGGCGTTCATCTCCGGCCATTACGAAACCGGTGAGCCGCTGCCGAAAGCGCTGCTGGATAAAATGCTGGCGGCGAAGAACTATCAGGCGGCGCTGTTCATTCTGCGTCAGCTGGAGTTCGGCCTGTTCGATTTCCGTCTGCATACCGAGTTTGATCCGGCGCAGGGCGCGCAAATCCTCGAAACCCTGCGTGAAGTGAAAAAGCAGGTTGCCGTGGTGCCGAGTCCGGAGTGGGGCCGCTTCCCGCACGCCTTCAGCCACGTGTTTGCCGGTGGCTACGCGGCGGGTTACTACAGCTATCTGTGGGCCGACGTGCTGGCTGCCGATGCCTATTCGCGCTTCGAAGAAGAGGGCATCTTCAACCGTCAGACCGGTCAGTCGTTCCTCGACAACATCCTGACGCGCGGCGGTTCCGAAGAGCCGATGGAGCTGTTCAAACGCTTCCGCGGCCGTGAACCGCAGCTGGATGCGATGCTGGAACACTACGGAATTCAGGGATAAGCCTGCTTGTGAAGATCGGTTTAGTGGATGAAACAGGCGCCGGAGACGGCGCCTTATTACATTTGGCGCAGCGCTGGGGGCTGGAGCAGGACGACAGCGCCACGCTGGCGCTGGTGCTGACAGCGCAGCATCTGGAGCTGCGTAAAGTGGACGAGCCGAAGCTCGGCGGCATCTTTGTCGATTTTGTTTCCGGCGCGATGGCGCACCGGCGCAAATTTGGCGGCGGACGCGGCGAAGCGGTGGCGAAAGCAGTGGGCATCAAAGGGGATTACCTGCCCGACGTGGTGGATGCGACGGCAGGACTGGGGCGCGATGCCTTTGTGCTGGCCGCGCTGGGCTGCCGCGTGCGTATGCTGGAGCGTCATCCGGTGGTCGCGGCGCTGCTGGAAGATGGTTTGCGGCGTGGTTATGAAGATGCGGAGATCGGCGGCTGGCTGCGCGAGCGCCTGACGCTGCTGCATGTGGTCAGCCAGCAGGCGCTGAGTGATATCACGCCGGCACCGGACGTGGTGTATCTCGATCCGATGTATCCGCACCGGCAGAAAAGCGCGCTGGTGAAGAAGGAGATGCGGGTGTTTCAGTCGCTGGTGGGGCCGGATGAGGATGCCGATGCGCTGCTCGAACCGGCGCGCCGTCTGGCGAAGAAGCGCATCGTGGTGAAGCGCCCGGATTACGCACCGCCGCTGGCTGGCGTCGCCACTCAATCGGCGGTGGTGACCAAAAGCCACCGTTTCGATATTTATCCGCCGTTGGTTTAGGCGGTGCGGCAATAAAACAGGTCGGCATTAATGCCGACCCTACAGCGTTAATGTTCATTGCAGGTTCGCCATTGATGGCGACCGAATCCGGTCCCGGCGACCCCACGCCTCGTGATTATTCCTCTTCCTCATCGCGCAGCGGCACAATCAGCATATCGATATGCACGGTATTAATCAGCTGGCGCGCTGACGACATCAGCTTGCTCCAGAAATCCTGATGATGGCCGCACACCACCAAATCGACATCGTATTTTTTAATCGCGTCCACCAGCACCTGGCCGAGATCGCCGCTGCCGCTCAGGGTTTCGCTAATCGGGTAACCGGCGTTGGTGGAGAGCTCGCGCAGCGCGGTGTGTGTCTCTTCCGAAATACGCTTCTGCATATCGCCGAGGTTGACGTCAATCAGCCCGGTGTAGAGATCTGAATAGTTCACATCAACGTGAATCAGCGAGATTTTTGCATCATAAGGACGGGCCAGTGATACCGCTTTATCAACCAGTAACTGGCTTTCCGGGGAAAGGTCTACTGCAATCAGGATGTGTTTATAAGCCATGATAAAACTCCTTTCTCAAGATTCTGGGGGCAACCCGAAGTTTGCCTTCACGGCGGGCGTTGTCCTTTGCGCACAATGGCGATGAAGCGCCGCCAGCCACAATTTATGCCTACAGGCGTATGTTGTTATGTTTTGAGTATAGCCAGAGTTGTTAACAAATGCTGCAATCTGCGGCTCGCTTGTGAGGAAGATCAAGCGCTATCGCGATTTTCACTCGCGATGAACGAAAATCATCGCTGGAAAAAAATTGAACAGATCTCCTACACTGAAAATGAGTGCCACCGCCGTCTGGGTTACGCGCTCGGGCTCGCATAACAACAATGCAATTCGATTCATCTGTGGCTGGTTTATTTCCCGTGGGGCGTCTACAGCATTTCCCCGCTGCATTCGACGTCATTGCGGCTCCAGCTGGGAGGGGAACATGATCAGCACTATCGCGCTTTTTTGGGCTCTGTGTGTGGTTTGTCTGGTGAATATGGCGCGTTACTTCTCATCGTTGCGCTCACTGCTGGCGGTGCTGCGCGGGTGCGATCCGTTGCTGTATCAGTATGTTGATGGTGCCGGTTTCTTTACATCCCACGGTCAGCCGAGCAAGCAGGTGCGGCTGGTGCGCTATATCTGGGAGAAACGCTATCGCGATCATCACGACGATGAATTTATTCGTCGCTGCGAGCGGGTGCGCGGTCAGTTTGTTCTGACCAGCGGGCTGTGTTTTCTGGTGGTGGTGAGCCTGATCGCCTTAGCGATTTGGCATTGAGAAGGGGAGCGGGTTCTGTCGCGGCGCGCTGTGTTGTATTCGCAACGCACCACGACAGAACCCTGCAACGCTGAAGCGTTAAATCAGCTTCAGCGCAATCCAGTACAGCGAGCCAGACAGCAAAATACACACTGGCAGGGTGAATACCCAGGCCATTGCGATATTTTTGATGGTGCGGCTTTGCAGCCCGCCGCCATCCACCAGCATGGTACCGGCAACCGACGATGACAGAATGTGCGTGGTCGAAACCGGCATCCCGGTGTAGCTGGCGATACCAATCGACACCGCCGCCGTGACCTGGGCCGACATGCCCTGCGCATACGTCATGCCTTTTTTACCGATCTTCTCGCCGATGGTGGTCGCCACGCGGCGCCAGCCAATCATGGTACCGATACCGAGCGCCAGCGCGACCGCCACGATAATCCATACCGGCGCATACTCGATGGTGCCGAGCAGATCGCCTTTCAGCTTATTGAGGAAGCGCTTATCGTCGGCGCTCGTCTCCGGCAGCTTAGCGGCTTTGTCCGCGGTGTCGGAGATGCACAGCAGCAGGCGACGCATCTGACCGCGCTGGTCAGATGTGAGATCGCTGTAGCTCTGCAGATTACCCAGCAGACCCTGCGCACGGTTAATCGCATCGAGCGCACGGGAGCTATCACAATGGAACTCCTGCGGGCCGCCGAGCGACTCTTCCGGCGTCGGCACTGCCGGTGGCGCCATCTGCACGATGTGCGTCAGCGACTGGCCGTGCTGCTGGTAATACTGCTCAAGATGATTCACCGCATCGCGCGTACGGGTGATGTCATAACCGGAGGCATTCATATTCACCACAAATCCCGCCGGCGCGACGCCAATCAGCACCAGCATGATCAGGCCGATGCCTTTCTGACCGTCGTTGGCACCGTGCGAATAGCTCACGCCAATGGCGGAGACAATCAGCGCGATACGTGTCCAGAACGGTGGCTTTTTCTTGCCGTCGATCTTCTCGCGGTCAGCAGGCGTCATGTGAATGCGAGCCCGTTTTTTGGTGCTGCTCCAGTAGCGACGCAGCAGGAAAATCAGGCCACCCGCAATGATCAGACCAACAATCGGCGACAGAATCAGGGAGAGGAAAATATTGATGACTTTCGGCAGGTTCAGCGCATCCACCACCGACGTGCCGGTCATCAGCGCATTGGTGAGACCAATACCGATGATGGCGCCGATCAGCGTGTGCGAACTGGACGCCGGTAAGCCGAGATACCAGGTACCGAGGTTCCAGATAATCGCCGCCAGCAACATGGAGAACACCATGGCGAGCCCATGCGCCGAACCGACATTCAACAGCAAATCGGTTGGCAGCATATGCACAATGGCATAGGCCACGCTCAAACCGCCGAGCAGCACACCTAAGAAGTTGAACACACCGGCCATCACAACCGCCAGTTGCGCCCGCATCGCACGGGTGTAAATGACTGTAGCGACCGCGTTGGCAGTGTCGTGAAAGCCGTTGATTGCTTCGTAAAACAACACAAACAGCAGAGCAAGAACCAATAACAGGCCGGTGCTTAGGTCAAGACCAGCAAACAGATGTAGCATAAACGTTACGCCATTTTGGAGGACATGAACGCGGCGCATTATCTGCGACAACGTGCGCTATGGGAAAGAAAAATATAGCTCTTTTTTGTCTTAAATTTGTCATCCAGCAGGTAATTAATGGCAAAAAGACCGCAAAATGAGCAAGTTACAATATGACACATTTACGGCAATTTTTTGTCGCTGGCGCGAAAAGCCGCAGATCTCTACAATCAGCGCCTTTCAATCAGGTGGGTTAAGGCAGTGGAAAAGTTTGACGTTATCATTATTGGTGCAGGCGCGGCCGGCATGTTCTGCGCGGCGCAGGCCGGGCAATTAGGCCGTCGCGTGCTGCTGCTGGATAACGGCAAGAAGGCAGGGCGCAAAATTCTGATGTCCGGCGGCGGCCGCTGCAACTTCACTAATCTGTACACCGAACCGGCGGCGTACCTGTCACATAATCCGCACTTCTGCAAATCGGCGCTGGCGCGCTACACCCAGTGGGATTTTATCGATCTGGTTAATCGTCACGGCATCGCCTGGCACGAGAAAACTCTCGGCCAGCTGTTCTGCGATGATTCGGCGCAGCAGATTGTTGATCTGCTGCTGAAAGAGTGTGAAGCCGGCCAGGTGACGCTGCGGCTGCGCAGCGAAGTGCTGAGCGTGGCGCGCGACGACGACGGTTATACGCTGCAGCTGAATGGCTCGGCGGTTCACGCGGACAAGCTGGTGATCGCCAGCGGTGGTCTGTCGATGCCGGGACTGGGGGCAACACCGTTCGGTTATAAAGTGGCGGAACAGTTTGGCCTGCGCGTCCATCCGACGCGCGCCGCGCTGGTACCGTTTACGCTG
Organism: Pantoea sp. Pa-EAmG; assembly: GCF_030024295.1. Taxonomy (NCBI): domain Bacteria; kingdom Pseudomonadati; phylum Pseudomonadota; class Gammaproteobacteria; order Enterobacterales; family Erwiniaceae; genus Pantoea; species Pantoea sp. Pa-EAmG. The sequence continues at coordinate 8,240 of NZ_JASEWO010000066.1, read as the reverse complement.
CACAAGCCGCTGCTGGAGCAGCTGAACACGCTTTCCGGCGTGGCGCTGCCGACCACCATCACCGCTCAGGACGGCACGCTGTTTAAAGAGGCGATGCTGTTTACCCACCGCGGCCTGTCCGGTCCGGCGGTGCTGCAGATCTCCAGCTACTGGCAGCCGGGCGAGTTTGTCACCGTCAACCTGTCGCCGGAGAGCGCGCTGGACGATTTTATCGACGTGCAGCGCGCGGCGCATCCCAACCTCAGCCTGAAAAACAGCCTGGCGAAGATCCTGCCGAAGCGGCTGGTGGAAGTGCTGCAGGAGCTGCAGCAGATTCCGGACGTGACGCTGAAGCAGCTTAACAGCAAGCAGCAGAGCGAGCTGGTGACCACGCTGCACCAGTGGCGCGTGCAGCCAAACGGCACCGAAGGCTATCGCACCGCCGAAGTGACGCTAGGCGGCGTGGATACCACGCAGCTGTCGTCTAAGACCATGGAAGCACGTGATGTGCCGGGGCTCTATTTCATTGGCGAAGTGGTGGACGTGACGGGCTGGCTCGGTGGCTACAATTTCCAGTGGGCGTGGAGCTCGGCGTGGGCGTGCGCGCAGGCGGTTTAATGGTTTGAATTCAGAGTGGTTTTTTCCCTCACCCTAACCCTCTCCCGCAAGCGGGAGAGGGAACTGGCTGGTGCTGGTAGGGGAAAGGGAGCTGGCTGGTGCGCCAGGGTGTCATCGGTCATCTTTAGCCTTTGCCTGCGTGCCTTTCATACTTTTCACCCGCTGCACCTTCCTGGTTCTCTCATGTTACGCACTGCCTTCCCCGCCCGCAGCGGACCGCTCCCTCTCCCGCGTGCGGGAGAGGGCCGGGGTGAGGGCAAACCCAAACCCAAACCCAAACCCAAACCCAAACCCAAACCCAAACGACTAAGAATCTCCCCCATTTGTCAGACTGCACTGACCGGCGCGTAGGCCAGGTCTCATTAACCTTAAACCTGCCAGTCCTTAAAATAGCCTGAGGCCAGCCGGTCAGCACAGGGGAAGCGCAGGGATGAAAGACGCATACATGGATTGGTTCATTCACCACTTTATTCAGCCGCCGCGCCAGGCGCGCGTGCGTTTGCTGGCTTATACCGGCGGGCCGGTGGCCGCGCATCAGCTGGCGAACAGCCTGCCGCGCTGGCTCAATAACGATGTGCAGCACCTGCGACGCGGCATGATGCGCGAGTATCGCGCGCAGATTAACGGCATGGCGCATTTTCCGGCGCTGGTGACGGATTTCAATGACGCGCGCACGCTGGCGCTGGGGGAACTGCAGCCGCAAAAGGGAGGACGTATGCTGGTGATCAGTCCCGGCGCCGGGCTGTTCTTTCTGTTTCAGCCGCAGGGCGGTGGACGCGTAGGGCGTGTCGCTTAACGCGCTGCGGCACCCTGTCAGCCAGACAGTGGCGCCGCAGCAAAAGGCACGCTGAACGCGTGCCAGATAAGGATCAGAACTGCCAGCGCAGGCCCGCGCTGCCGCTCCACGGTGATGCCAGCTTATCGCCGTGGCTCCAGCTGGCGTCCGCATACAGCGCAACATCGCGCGTCAGTGAGACGTTAACGCCCGCGCCCAGCTCCAGCCGTTGGCCCGCCAGGTTGCTGTTCATGCGTTGATCGTTAACGCTGACGGCATTATCGCGCACCAGCTCCTGCGCCAGCGCGGCGCGCAGCCACGGCTGCACTTTGCCGCCGTTCTCCAGCGCCATCTCGCGTCCACCGGTCAGGTTTAGCGTTGCCAGGCGCGATCCGCCAGACGCCGCCTTCGCCGCCAGATCGTTACTCAGACGATATGCTTTGCCCTGCACCCACAGCGAGGAGAACTGCAGTGATGGCTCGGCAAACCAGCCGTTCTGATAGTTAAACTTGCGGCCCAGCTCCAGCGAGGCGCCAAGTCCGGCGGTCTGATAGCTGCCGCTGGCCTTGCTGCCATCAGACATACGCGCGTCGGCGCGGTTGCTGAAGTTGTTGGCTTTCACCACCGCATCGGCGAACCAGCCGTCATTAAGCAGCCAGGTGTGATAGCCACCAATATAGAAACTGTTAATGGTGCCCTGGCTGCCGCCGCTGAAGGCCAGCCGGCTTTTGCTGATGCCGCTGAACACGCCGAGCAGGCGCTGGCCATAACCGGTGGTTTTGGCGCTATCGACGCCCATCGCCACGCCCTGCATCTGCTGGCGCCACACCACGCCGCTGCGCGCGTTGATACGCCAGTCATTGCCGATGACGCGCGTCCAGGCGCCGCCCTGCGCTGCGCTGTCGCGCACTTCGCCAAGACGGGTACGCAGATTGGTCAGCTCGCTGTACCAGGCGATCGGCGCAGCGTTAAACAGTGCGGTGACTGTGGCGGCGGAAGGCGTTGGCAGCGGCTGCTCGTCCTCATCGTGCTTCTGCGCCAGTACCCAGTCCTGGCCGCGCTGCTCCAGCTGATACTGCCACGCGCCGGCATCTACCACGCCGTGCTCCAGCGCAAAGTGGGCATCGCCGCCACCGGTAGTCACCACCGTCAGCGCCGCGTCGCTCTGCTGCGGTTCGCGCCCGCTGTTACTAATCCCCAGCCGATGATCGCCGCTGGCAGCACCCGCGACACGAATCAGATCGCCCTGCAATGCTGCCAGATCGGTGTTCAGGTGATAGCTGCCGTGGCCGCTCAGCGTCTGCACATCCAGCGTGCTGAAGCCGCTGGCCTGCGGGGCAAAGCTCACGTTGCCGTCGCTGTGCAGCGTATTAAGCGTTGAGCTGGCGCGGAGCTGCCACTGGCTGCTGGCGTCGAGCGTCAGGCTATCGGCGCCCTGAACGCTGCCGCTCAGCTGTGAGGCGTTGCTTAGCGCCAGCGCCACCCGGCTGGCGGCGTCGGCGCGCACGTCGCCTTGCAGGCTTACATGGTTATCCGCGTTCAGCGTCACTTCTGACGGCAGCGTACCGCTCGCCACGTCCAGCAGCGCGTCGCCGCCCTGCAGCTGGCTGCCGTTGGTCAGCGTGATGTCAGCGTTGCTGTTGGTCACTTTGATGGCCGCACCCTGCTGGCTGACGATGTGCGTACTGTCAAACGTTACCGTGCTGCTGTCGCCGTTGATGTTAGCGTTCACCAGCAAACCCGCCGCCTGCTGGCCTGCGGTGCTGAGCGTGCTGTGCTGCAGCTGCATACTGCCAGAGCGCACCCAGGCGCCGTGCGCACCAGCGCCTTCTGTTTTAACATCGACCTGCTTACCGCTGATCGCCGAGCCCGGATAGGCCAGCAGGCCGGTGGCAGAATCACCGGCGGTGCGCACCTGAGTGTTGGCCAGATTGATGTTGCCGCCGCGCGCGGCAAACACGCCGATGGCGCCGGAGCCGTGGGTTTCAACCGTCAGATGCTGCGCATCAACCTGCGCTTCGCTGTACAGACCATAGCTGCCGGCTCCCTGCGTGCTGAGCGCGACATTTTCCAGCGTGGCGTTGCCAAATTGCGCGTGAAACGCGTGTGCGTTGTTGCCCTGGCTGCTGAAGCGACTGTCCTGCGCATGGGCGGAGGCGCTCTCTGAGGCGATCCACAGCGTGTGCGCGTTATCACCGTGGGTGTTAAAGCTGCCGCCGAGCAGCGTGGCGGTCGAGCGATTGTTGACGTTGACCGCCATGCCGCTTTGCGTGTCGACCGTAACGTTATTGAGCAGCATATCGCCGCCCAGCGTATATACGCCGTCGCCGGCATCGGTGACGATCTGGCTGTCGCTTAGCGTCACGCTGCCGCGTCCGCTGCTGCCCTGCGGGTTATAGATTTCGATGCCGCGATGACGATCGCTGACGTTGATCGCCACCTGGCTGCCGTTCAGCGTACCGTTGCCCAGCTCGATTGCCGCACGCGTGCCGACACCGCTCAGTTCAATGGTCACATCGCTGAGCGCCGCGCGCGCATTGCCGCGTCCGCCACCGCCCAGCGCTAATCCGCCGCCATTTTCACCGCTGGCGCTGATGCGGCTGTCGCGCAGCGTCAACTGGCCCTGACTGAGGGTAACGCCGGTGGCATCGCGCCCGCGGCTGCTGAGCGTGACATCCGTCAGGGTAACCTCGCTGTCGCCGCTGGCCATCACGCCGGCGCTGCTGTCGCCCAGCGTGCTGATGCTGCCGCCGCGCATCACTAATTGTCCGTCGCTGAGGTTCGCGCCGTGCGCCATCACGCCGTCAGTGGCGAGATGAGCACCATCCAGTTCGATGCGTCCGCCGTTCAGTGCCTGCGCCGCATACAGCAGGCTACCGGTGGTGACGAAGTTCAGGCCGGGCACGGCGGTGGTGAGCAGGCTGCCGGCGCCGCTGGCCAGCAGCGGATAGTCACGCGCGCTGCGTGATTCGTAGCCGCTGGTTGCCGCGACTTTGGCACCGTCGAGCGCCTGCCACGCCGAGGCCGCCTGCGCACCGCTGGCAACCAGTAGCGCCAGCGCGCAGCTGTAAGAGAGAGGGGAAAGTCGGAAGTGTGCCATGTCTGTTCTCCTTGTGATGGCGTAAAAAAACGGGCGCATCAGTGCGCCCGTTGCGGGAATGGCGGAGCGGTGCAGCGCGGGGTTAGCGCAGCAGCTCCAGGGTAAGTCGTGCTTCGCTACTGCTGAGCTGGGTGGCGCGCGCCGCGCTCTCCGGCAGCAGCGGCGTGATCTCAACCTGCGCGGTAAAGGTTTTGCCCTGCTGGATCGCGCCACCGCGCACCGCGACAAATGTTTCACCGGGCTGCAACGCAATGCTGTTGCTGCTGGTGGCCTGCGCATTGCCGCTGCGCATCAGCTCTGCGGGCTGGCCGTCAACGCGGGCATTGAAGAGGCGAATCTTCACGCTGCCGCGTTCGCCATAGCGAAATGCCCCGTTCTGTGCGCGGTCGCCGCGCAGTGCCAGCTTCATCGTTTGGCTGTAGGGGCAGGCCACCGCCAGCGTCAGTTCACGGGTACCGGGCGAGAGCTGACCGGCTCCTGCTTCATCCAGCTGATAGCGGGTCTGGTTGCCAAAATTAATCTCTGGCATGCCCAGTGATAAACTGCACTGGCTGTCCTGCAGCATCGGCGGCAGGCTGGCGAGCGCGTTCTGGCACAGCAGCAGCGCTAACGCCAGCGCTGAAAAAGGGTATTTCATGGGTTTGCTTCCTTATCAGCTACATTGCGCGCTGGCGGTTTCATACAGGCTCGCTTCGGTAGGTTTTGGCGGCAATGTCAGGTCGAAACTGCACAGCGTTTCGCCACCGACCTGTACATCCATCCTGCCGCCATCGCCGGCATCCGGGATAAATACCGCACCGTCGGCACCGACAGCGGTCACGAACAGGTTCTGTGGATTAAATACGCTGGCACCGTACGGCAGCGGTTTACCGGCTTTGTCTTTCACATCCACCAGCACGCGGCGGGTGCGCACTACGTCAAAGGCGATATAACTCACCGAGCCGCGCGCGGCGCTGGTTTCCTGCAGCGCATTGACGATATCGACGTTCTTTTTCAGGCTGCGCGTATCAATTTGCACGTCAGAACGGCGGAAGCTGTTCAGCGACGGAATCACCGCGTAGCCACGGCCATCGGTCCAGGTCGGACCGCCTGGCGTTTCAATGCGCACGCCGCTTTCATCACCGACTTTGGCGATGCCGAAGGTATCGCTGATGCGATACGGCGACAGCGTAACGCCATGTTGGTGCATTGCCACGCCGCCGCTGGCACGCATCGACCAGCTGGTATTGCCGTCATTGCTATTGCTCAGGCTGCCGCCGAGCTGACTGACCGGCGTCACCATATCCATCGCACCGGTAACGCTGTTGCGCTGGTTGCGGAAATCACGCTCGCTGCTCAGCGACCAGCTGCGATCCTGGCTCAGGCGATTGCTGTAACGCATGCCGGCACGGCTGCCGTTGCGCTGGCTGTGGTTGATATAACTGCTGACGGTTTGCGCATCGCCGAACGGGATGTTGAGCGTCATATAAATACGATTGTCCGGCGTGCTGTAGCGGCCGCCGTTATCCCGCGAGGCATTGATGCTCAGATAGGCGCGGTCAAACGATTTCGTCCAGCCCGCGTTCAGGTAGTTGATGCTGTCACCGTCGAAGGTGCGGCTGCGCGCCCACGACAGCGACAGCGAACCGTAATCATCCAGCGCCCAGCCGATACCCGCACCGAACTGGTCGCGCGCGCGGCTGCGGTTATCCTGCTGGTCACGCTGCAGGCTGTCGCTGAGTTCGCCATAGCCGCTGGTTTGCCGGCTGGCATTGAAACTTAAGCTCACCCGTTCACTCAGCTGCTGGCTCAGCGAGGCATCCAGTGCCACGCCGCGATTACCGTGCTGCGCATCGTCCGCCAGCGTGGTTTGCAGACGGGTAATGGTGCTGTCCAGCGGCTGACTGGTCACGCTCGCCGCTACGGCACGCCACGGATTAGAGCCCATCACGCCGGCTGTTAAGCTATTACGCGGCGACAGGCGCCAGCCGCGCGAGGCGGTAGCCAGCCACGGAGCTTCAGCGCTACCGTTTTGCTCCAGTTTACCGATGCCCACCGACAGGCCATTGGCGCTGGCGGCGCTAAGCGGTAGCGAAGCGGCTGGCACGACAAATTCACGTTTATCGCCCTGGCTGCCGGTCACGGTCACCTGCAGATCGCTGCGGGTGTTCAGCAGCGAAAAGCCTTCAAGCCGGAACGGGCCGGCCGGCACCGTGGTGCTGAACACCAGCGCGCCAGACTGACGCACTTCCACCACCGAGGCGCTGCTGGCGATGCCCTCCACCAGACCAGCACCGCCCTGTTTTTCCAGTGACAGCTCGGGAAACAGCTGCATGCCCAGCACCTGACCGCTGCCGAACAGTGAGTTAGCGAGGTTAATCTGCCCGGCCTGCAACACTTTCTGTGATGCTGCCAGGGTGCGCTGCGCATAGGCCGCCTGATGGCGCAGTAGGTTTTCCCCGTTAAAGCGCGTCAGCGTCTGGCGACTGCGCACAATCCAGTCGCTGAAATTCACCCCGGCCTCGCTGTTCAGCTGCATAAAATTGACGCCGGCTAAACGACCAGCCGAATCCATATACTGTGCATCATAGTTAACCAGGCCGGCGACGCCGCCGTGCTGCCAGTCGCCGCTGTTATCGGCGGCGGCTAACGCCTGCTGCGGCACAATCAGCGTCAGGCGCTCTTCACCGGGATCGACGTGCAGTTCCGCCTGCGGCCACAGGCTGTTCAGGCTGATGCGTTCACCTTTGGGTAAACTTTTCGGTATCACCAGCTTCGCCTGCTGCAGAAAAGCGCGATCGATACAGGGCTCACCCTGCTCGTCGAAATGCACGCGAATGCGGCCGCGCTCGCTGCCGTTAACGCGCAGATTGACCGTGTTATCACCGGCCATAAAACGCGGCGCGTCTTTAAAATGCGCCGCCAGACGCGATTGACGCCGCGCGCCTGCAGCGAGGCCAGGTCAAACTCTACCGGCTCTGCACCCTGTGCGGAAAAGCTGCCCACTGCCTGCATCAGAGCGATAGCAAGTAGGCTGGGACGCCAAGTACATGGTTTATTTTTATTATGCTGTGGCACGGCTCACCCCGCTTACCGCGTCAGCGGCGCGTCATAGGTATCCACACTGAAACCCCAGGTGGTGGCGGGAGAAATACGTACCTGCGTAGCGTTGCTGACTTTTTTCCCACCGTCCTGCTTAAGGGTAAATTGCTGGCCCGGCAACACATAGGTGTTAGGCAATTGCCAGACGGTGTTATCCGGCAGGGTTTGTACCGCCTGCGCCAGCCGCACTACATAAGGCGAATCGTTTTTCACCGTCAGCGTATTATCGTTAAGTTGCCAGCTGAGGCGCTTCCACGGTGACAGATCTTTCTCCAGGCCGGCCGGGCGAATAATCACCGGCAGATTCTGGCGTACCGTCATGCGCACTTCACTTTTGCCTTTTTCCTGCGGCGGAATACCTTCAACCGTCACGCGTTTCAGGCGCTCGGTTTTTAACGGCTCGTTGCTGGTCAGCATAAAACGTACGCGCTGAGTTTTACCCGGCTCGACGCGTGCTGCGGGTGGCGTGACGGTTAGCAGCGTTTGCTGATCGTCGGGAATATTTTGTAAGGTAGTTAACAACAGAACAGGAAAGTCATCGGTGTTTTTAACATTTAACGCACCTTCTCTGTCTTGTTCTTCGATAATCACGACAGATGAGTCCGGTAACATACCGGTCGCGTGCGAGAAAAAAGAGATCGCGCCGAGCAAAATAATTAGCGTTGTTTTTTTTGATAAGTTAATTTT
>NZ_JASEWO010000065.1:0-22689 GCF_030024295.1 Pantoea sp. Pa-EAmG | reverse complement strand
TGCACTACCGCGCACCGCGCACTGGTCGTAACCCGAAAACGGGTGACAAAGTGGAACTGGAAGGTAAATACGTTCCCCACTTCAAGCCAGGCAAAGAATTGCGTGACCGTGCAAATATCTACGGCTAAGCCGTTACCGAACGATAAAAACGACACCTGCAGGTGTCGTTTTTTTTTGCCTCGCGTTCAGGCTTGCGATCCTGCTTCCATATTGCTGTTCATTTCCTGCAACCACCATAAACTGCGCGTAATCCCTCTCTGAAATCGACATTTAGCCGCATGCTTTTGCCTCTGCCAGCGCGCACAATGCGCGGCAATGACAGAAGAGGGCGTGCGCGTGACAATAACAGTGGTAGCCAGAATGATGCTCCTCGCGGCGCTGCCGCTGGGTATGCTGCCGCACATCCCCGCTTACAGTACCATTGTGCTGCTGTTAATAAGCGCACTGTTGCTGGCGTGTACGTCAGTAATGCTTTTGCGCTACGCCGGACTGGGCTTGCTGCTGTTGAGCTGGGCACTGATCGAGGCGCGTCAGACGGTCGATACCCTCGAGCAACTGACCATGGCACCGGTGGCGGCCACGCTTCAGATAACTGCAGTGAATCCCGCGAAGAACCAGCTCACGGCGCAGATAATCCGGGCAGGTGACCGCTACGTCTTTCCACCGTTGTTTGTCACGCTGCGTAATGTCAGCGATGAGGTTGCCTGGTGTGCGGGACAGCGCTGGCAGATGAAGCTGCGGCTACGCGCGGTGCACGCCCGGCTCAACGAGGGCGAATTTGATCTGCAGCGTTTTGCCATTGCTAACCACAGCGCGCTGCAGGGGCGTATTGTCAGCCAGCAGGCTGAGTCTCTGCGCTGCAGCTGGCGGACGCGGTTTATCGATCATCATCTGGCGCGTTTCACCGGGTTAACGCAGCCCGCAATAATACAGGCGCTGGCCTTTGGCGTGCGTGAGGCGATGACCCCGGCCCAGCGAGCCTTACTGCGCGAAACCGGTACCGCGCACCTGATGGCCATCTCCGGCATGCATATCGCGCTGGCGGCCAGCGTAGGCTGGCTACTGGCGCGCGTCATCCAGTTAGTGTTACCTGCCAGGCAAATCGGCTATCTGATGCCGCTGCTGATCAGCGGGTTAACAGCGGCAGCCTATTGCTGGATCTCCGGCAGTCATCCTCCGGCACAGCGCGCGATGCTGGCGTTAACGCTGTGGCTGGCGACGCGTATAGCTGGCTGGCAGCTGAGCAACTGGCAGGTGTGGACGCTCTGCGTAGGGAGTTTGTTATGGCTTGATCCGCTGACGGTGCTGTCAGAAAGCTTCTGGCTGTCGGCGCTGGCCGTGGCGATGCTGATACTGTGGTTTCAGTGGTTTCCTCTGCCGCCACGTTTCCGCCAGCCGCGTCGCTGGCTCATGCTGCGACTGCTGCACCTGCAATTGGGCATGATGATTCTGATGGCGCCGCTGCAGATCTTTCTGTTCCACGGGCTCAGCCTGAGCGCGCTAGTGGCCAACCTGCTGGCGGTGCCGGTAGTGTCGCTGATTACCGTGCCTTTGATTCTGCTGGCGATGCTGTTGCAGCTGCCTGCAATCACCGTTCCGCTATGGCAGCTGGCCGATCTGTCGGTCAGCCTGGTGATGCAGGGGCTGGCGTGGCTGCCCGCCGGCTGGTGGCGCTGGAGCGATACGCTGCCGGCGGTGCTGCTGCTCTGGGCCGGGCTGGCGCTGTGGCGCAGCGGCTTGCTCGCGAAGGCGCTGATGCCCTGCTGCGCGCTGTTGCTATCGCTGTGGTTCTGGCGCAGCAATGCCCAGCAGGATGACTGGCAGATTGACATGATCGATGTCGGACATGGTCTGGCGGTGGCGATCAGTCAGGGAAATCAGGTGATGCTGTATGACAGCGGACCCGGCTGGGCAGAGGACAATGCAGGCGGGCGAGTTTTGTTACCCTGGCTGCACTACACCGGGCGCCAACTGCAAGGGGTGATCCTGAGCCACAAGCATCTCGATCACCGTGGTGGATTAGCCGCGCTGCAACAGGCGCAGCCTGGTCTGCGGGTACGCAGCGCGCTCGGCGAGCCCGGGCATCTGCCGTGCTATCGCGGCCAGCAGTGGCAGTGGGGGCGTTTGCACTTTCACGCGCTATGGCCGCCGCGCGCGCAGACTGCCGGGCAAAATAACGACTCCTGCGTGGTGCGTGTGGATGATGGTCAGTTCAGCCTGTTACTGACCGGGGACATCGAGCTGGAGGCGGAGCGCAAGCTGGTCGCCCTGGAAAAGGGCGGCTTGCAGTCCACTGTTATCCAGGTGCCCCATCATGGCAGTCGGAGCTCCTCCGGCCCTTTACTGTTACGGAGTGTTGCCGGGCAGGCGGCGCTGGCTTCGCTGGCGCGCTATAACGCCTGGCGTATGCCCGCCGTCGCCGTGGTCCAGCGTTACCGTGAGCAGGGCTATCGCTGGTATGACACTGCGCAATCAGGCCAGATTCACATCGCGATACGGCAGGGTCGCTGGCAGATTAAGGGGTTAAGAGAGCAAATAATCCCCCGCTGGTATCATCAGTGGTTTGGCGTCAAACACGATTCCAGGTAGAATGAGCGGCTATTTCAAACAGCGTGAATAAATAATGCATCAAGACAAAGACCTCTCAACGTGGCAGACATTTCGCCGACTCTGGCCGATGATTGCACCGCACAAGGCTGGCCTGATTGTGTCCGCCGTGGCGCTGATACTCAATGCGGCAGGCGACACCCTAATGCTCTCCCTGTTGAAACCTTTACTGGATGATGGTTTCGGCAAAGCCGACAAATCCGTTCTGCTGTGGATGCCGCTGGCGGTCATCGGCCTGATGCTGATCCGCGGCGTAACCAGTTATATCTCCAGTTACTGCATCTCATGGGTCTCCGGCAATGTGGTGATGAACATGCGCCGTCGCCTGTTCGGCCACATGATGGGCATGCCGGTTGCATTCTTCGATCAGCAGTCTACCGGTACGCTGCTGTCGCGGATTACCTACGATTCTGAACAGGTGGCCTCTTCCTCCTCCAGCGCGCTGGTGACGGTGGTACGCGAAGGCGCATCGATCATTGGCCTGTTCATCATGATGTTCTACTACAGCTGGCAGCTGTCACTGATTTTGATCCTGCTGGCGCCGCTGGTCTCTTTTGCCATCCGCACCGTATCCAGGCGCTTCCGCAGCATCAGTAAAAATATGCAGAACACCATGGGGCAGGTAACCACCAGTGCTGAGCAGATGCTGAAAGGGCACAAAGAAGTGCTGATTTTTGGCGGACAGGAAGTGGAAGCCGAGCGTTTCTCGCAGGTGAGCAATAAAATGCGCCAGCAGGGGATGAAACTGGTTTCGGCCTCTTCGATTTCCGATCCGGTGATCCAGCTGATCGCATCGTTGGCGCTGGCTTTTGTGCTGTATGCCGCCAGCTTCCCGAGCGTGATGGATACCCTGACTGCCGGTACCATCACCGTGGTGTTCTCGTCGATGATCGCCCTGATGCGTCCGCTGAAATCGCTGACCAACGTCAACGCCCAGTTCCAGCGCGGCATGGCGGCCTGTCAAACGCTGTTCACTATTCTGGATAGCGAGCAGGAGATCGACAACGGCAAGCGCGAAATCACGCGTGCAAAAGGGGATGTTGAATTCCGCAACGTGACCTTTACCTATCCGGGCCGCGACATTCCGGCGCTGCGTGATATTAATCTCACGCTGCCCGCGGGTAAAACCGTGGCGCTGGTGGGCCGTTCCGGCTCGGGTAAATCCACCATGGCCAGCCTGCTGACGCGTTTTTACGATATCAACGAGGGCGAGATTCTGCTGGATGGTCACGACCTGCGGGAATATACCCTGCGCTCGCTGCGTAATCAGGTGGCGCTGGTCTCGCAAAATGTCCATCTGTTCAACGACACCATCGCCAATAACATCGCTTATGCGCGCAACGGTGAATATACCCGCGAGCAAATCGAGCAGGCGGCGACCATGGCGCACGCTATGGACTTCATCAACAAGATGGATAACGGTCTTGATACGGTCATTGGTGAAAATGGCGTGCTACTGTCTGGCGGCCAGCGTCAGCGTATCGCCATTGCTCGTGCGCTGCTGCGTGACTGCCCGATTTTGATTCTCGACGAAGCCACTTCGGCGCTGGATACCGAATCCGAGCGTGCCATCCAGTCGGCGCTGGACGAGCTGCAGAAGAACCGCACGTCGCTGGTGATTGCGCACCGTCTCTCCACCATTGAAAAGGCCGACGAAATCGTGGTGGTCGAGGATGGGCGAATCGTGGAACGCGGTACTCATGAGGTGCTGCTGGCGCAGAAAGGTGCTTACGCGCAGCTGCACAAACTGCAGTTCGGTCAATGATTGAACGTATCTGGAGCGGACGCTCGCCGCTGTGGCTGCTGTTGTGGCCGCTGAGTCTGCTGTATGGCGCTATCACCTGGCTGATTCGCCTGAGCTATCAGCGCGGCTGGCGTACCCGCTGGCGCGCGCCCTGTCCGGTCATTGTCGTTGGCAACCTGACCGCGGGCGGCAACGGTAAAACACCGCTGGTGATTTGGCTGGTGCAGGCGCTGCAACAGCAGGGGCTGCGTCCGGGTGTGGTGTCGCGCGGTTACGGTGGTAAAGCGGAACGCTATCCGCTGCTGGTCAATCAGGATACCGCGACGGAACAGGCTGGTGATGAACCGGTGCTGATCGCCCAGCGCACCCAGGTGCCGGTGGCAGTGGCACCGCAGCGCCGGCTGGCAATCGAGGCCCTGCTGGCGGCGCATCCGCTGGATGTGATTGTGACGGATGATGGCCTGCAGCACTACGCGCTGCAGCGCGATCGCGAAATCGTGGTGGTGGATGGCGTGCGTCGCTTTGGTAACGGCTGGTGGTTACCGGCCGGACCGATGCGTGAACGCGCATCGCGGCTGGCGCAGGTAGATGCCGTGGTGGTCAACGGGGGCAGCGCGCAGGCTGGCGAGATCGCCATGACGCTGCAGCCGGGCCTGGCGGTCAATCTGCTGACCGGCGAACAGGCTGCACTGACGCAGCTGCCGCCAATTGTCGCGATGGCCGGCATCGGTCATCCGCCGCGTTTCTTCACTACGCTGCAGCAGCAGGGCGTGCAGCCGGTGGCAGAGATAGCCTTTGCCGACCACCACGCTTACAGCGAAGAAGAGTTACGCAGCCTGACTCAGGATGCACAGTGCCTGCTGATGACGGAAAAAGATGCAGTCAAATGCCGCCATTTTGCCCGCGCTAACTGGTGGTATCTGCCGGTGGATGCGCATCTGGCGGGCGCGCCGCTGGCCGCATTGCTGGCCGATCTGACGCAACTCTGTACGGCTGCGCGCGACGCCCGGTCGCGCTAACCATTCAAAGGGACGACGCAATGACCAGCACGCATTCCCTCTCTCTGCAAACCGCCCGCAATCTGCACCTCTCTGCCCAGGGCCTGCTACGCCCGCCGCGCCGTCAGGCGCGTTTTGCCGATATTCACGCCTGTGTGCGGCAGATGTCGCTGCTGCAAATCGATACCATTAATGTGGTCGCGCGCAGTCCATATCTGGTGCTGTTCAGCCGGCTGGGCGCTTTTCCAGCCGAGTGGCTGGAGCAAACGCTGGCGGCGGGCGCGCTGTTTGAATACTGGGCGCATGAAGCCTGTTTTATCCCTTTTGAAGATTATCCGCTGCTGCGTCACCGCATGCTGGCACCGCAGCGCCTGGGCTGGAAATACAATCAGCAATGGGTGGATCAGCATCAGCAGGAGATCGCCGATCTGCTGCAACATATCGCCGCCACCGGTCCGGTACGCGCCGCTGATTTTGCCAGCGACAAGCACACCAAACCCGGCTGGTGGGCGTGGAAGCCGCACAAGCGACATCTGGAGAACCTGTTTAGCGCCGGTGAGCTGATGGTTGTCGGGCGCCGTAACTTCCAGCGCGTCTACGATCTGCGTAGCCGGGTGATGCCGCACTGGCGCGACGAGCAGCATGCGCTGAGCGAGAACGAGGCGGTGATGCAGATGCTGGATCACAGCGCGCGCAGCCTCGGCATTTTCCGCGCCAGCTGGCTGGCCGATTACTACCGGCTGAAACGTGCGCCCATCGCACTCTGGCTGGCGCAGGCCGCTGAGCAGGGAGTGATTCAGCGCGTTGAGGTTGAGCAACTGGGCGAGATGTGGCTGCACCATACGCTGCTGCCGCAGCTGACGCAGCCGCAGGCCGCCACGCACAGCGCGCTGCTGTCACCGTTTGATCCGGTGGTATGGGATCGTCGCCGCGCGCTTGAGTTGTTTAATTTTGACTACCGCATCGAGTGCTATACGCCGGAGCACAAACGTAAATACGGCTATTTTGTCCTGCCGCTGCTGCACCGCGGCGTACTGAAAGGGCGCGTCGATGCCAAAATGGATCGTCAGGCGCAGCGCCTGATTTTGCGGGCCTTCTGGCTGGAACCCGGCGTGCGCGTGAGCCAGCAGTTTCTCGCTGATGTGCATAAAGCCATTAACCGCTTCGCCACCTGGCAGGGTGCCCGCGAAGTGGTGCTGGAAAACGCGCCTGATGCGCTGCGGGCCGCCTGGTCCACGCACTGGCACGTCAGCATATAAGCCGATGGCGGCGCGCCGTCCCTGATTGCGCTATGGTATGCTAATCCTCTGACGTATCGGTCCTGAAAGGAGAAAAGTATGGATCACCGTTTACTTGAGATTGTGGCCTGTCCGGTCTGCAACGGAAAACTGTATTACAACAAAGAGCAGCAGGAGTTGATCTGCAAACCCGACGGCCTGGCGTTCCCGGTGCGTGACGGTATTCCGGTATTGCTGGAAGTAGAAGCGCGCACCCTGTCCGTTGAAGAGATTCATCCATGAGTTTCGTGGCGATTATTCCGGCACGCTACGCCTCCACGCGCCTGCCGGGCAAACCGCTGCTGGATATTCACGGTAAACCGATGGTGGTGCACGTGATGGAACGTGCACGCGAGTCCGGCGCCGAGCGGGTGATTGTGGCCACCGATCATCCTGACGTGGCGGCCGCGGTGACCGCTGCCGGCGGGGAAGTCTGCATGACGCGCGCCGACCACCAATCTGGTACCGAGCGTCTGGCCGAGGTGATTGAAAAATATCAGTTTGCTGACGATACCATCATCGTGAACGTGCAGGGCGACGAGCCGATGATTCCGGCGGAGATTGTGCGTCAGGTCGCGGACAATCTGGCCCAGGCGGATGCCGGCATGGCCACGCTGGCGGTACCGATTCACGAGGCAGAAGAGGCGTTCAATCCCAACGCGGTAAAAGTGGTCACTGATGCCAGCGGTTATGCGCTCTATTTTTCACGTGCGACCATTCCGTGGGATCGTGAACGTTACGCGCAGTCGCGTGAGCAGATTGGCGACACGCTGCTGCGCCACATCGGTATTTATGCCTATCGCGCCGGTTTTATCCGTCGCTATGTGGCATGGCAACCCTGTGCGCTGGAGCAGATCGAGTTGCTGGAGCAGCTGCGCGTGCTGTGGTACGGCGAAAAGATTCACGTGGCGGTAGCGGCCACCGTGCCGAGCGTCGGTGTGGATACGCCGGACGATCTGCTGCGCGTGCGTGAAGCGATGCAGGCATAATCGTCAGCGGCCAGCGCCCCGGCTGGCCGCAAAGTTTGATCTGGCGCTAAGTTTCGCGCCGTCATGACCTCCAGGATGGTGCAATGAGTTAACTCCGGAGGACTCTTCCATGGAACAACTCCGTGCAGAACTGGCGCTGGTGCTGGGCGAAGGCGTCAGCCGGCTGGAAACCATCAGCGAACAGGCACAATCGCGGCTTTACGCCCTCTATGATGACCACGGCAAGCCGATGCCGCTGGTGGCCAAATATTTTCGTCATCAGGGACGCGCCGCGCTCGAAGCGAAAAAACTCACCATGCTGGCGCATGAAGGACTGATTACGCTGCCCACGGTGTACGGCCTGGTTTTGAGTCAGCAACCGCCGGCGCATGAAATGCTGCTGCTGGCGCGCTTAAATGGCGTATCGGCCGAAGCGCCGGCGCGGACGGCAGCGCGCTGGGAGCAGCTGTGTGAACAGATTGTCGAAGGGCTGCTGGCGTGGCACCGCATTGACAGCCATGGCCTGGTCGGCAGCGTTGACAGCGTGCAGGAAAATCGCTGGCCGGCGTGGTATCGCCAGCGGGTGGAAGTGCTGTGGTCCACGCTGGGCTATCTGTCGCCCCCTGGATTTACCCACGCCGATCGTCAGATTCTGTTCCGCAGCCGCGAACAGCTGGCGCAGCTGTTTGCCGGCTTTGACGACCCGTGCGTGCTAATGCACGGCAATCTGCGTCTCGCCAGTATGCTGAAAGACCCGCACAGCGATCAGCTGGTGGCGATGACCCAGCCGGGCACCATTTTGTGGGCACCGCGTGAGTATGAGCTGATGCGCCTGGCGGAAAACGGTGCTGAAGCATCGCTGCTGCAGCACTATTTACAGCGTGCGCCGGTGGATGAAGGTTTCGTCTGGCGCCGCTGGCTCTATCAGCTGTGGGATTGCGTTGACACGCTGGTCAGCAGCGGCCAGTTTGACCGGCCGCGCTTTGACCATGCCCGCGCGCAGCTACTCCCCTGGCTCGGCTGAAAGTTCGCCACTGCCGCGCAGCCGCTGCCAGATCAGCCCCAGCGTTTCGTACACCGCGCGCTGGCTATGGCTGAGCCACAGCGGCGAGGGCAGTGTGCGATCCCAGACGCTGATCGGTGAGGTGATCGCCAGCTGGTTAGCCGGTGCCGGTAGCGGATTCAGGCCGGCGCTCTGGAAAAAGTGCATCGCGCGTGGCAGATGGTTGGCAGACGTTACCAGCAGAAACGGATGCTGCCCGATGGTCTGCTTTACCGCCAGCGCTTCTTCGCCGGTGTCATGCGGCTGATCCAGCACAATAATGGCATCGTCGGGCACGCCAAGGCTGCGCGCCACGTCGGCGGCAACGCTGGCGTTGCTGCGCGGATTGTAGCCCGCAGCGGCACCGGTGAAGATCATTTTGGCCTGAGGATAGCGTCGCCACTGGCGAACGCCTTCGGTCACGCGCGGCAGGCTGTTGTTCAGCAGGTTGGAGCTCGGTGCCCACTGCCGGTTATAGGTGTAACCCCCGCCCAGCACCACGATATAGTCCACCGGCTCGCTGCCATTCCACGTGGCATACTGGTTTTCCAGCGGGGCCAGCAGCCGATCGGCCACCGGTTGCAGGCTCAGCAGTAACAGCATCAGCCAGCTTAATGAGATAAGGATTTTGCCGCTTTTTTGCCAGCGGCTGAACCAGAGCAGTAAAAGTCCTGCCGCCATAAGCGTTAACAGCAATGGCAAAGGCAGTAGCATCGCGCCAATCCATTTTTTTAAGGCAAAAAACATCGAAAACGTCTCCTTTTGTCCGAAAAAACAGCAGCCAGACAGTTACTGCGGCATGAAAGGTTCATTCTTGTCGAGCCTGTGACAAAATAGCACAAGTTGAATGCAGCAAAGCGGAGCCATCACCATGCAGGATCGTAACTTTGACGATCTGGCGGATAAATTCTCGCAAAATATTTATGGCACCCGTAAAGGCCAGGTGCGTCAGGCGATCATCTGGGATGAGCTGAACGCCATTCTGCCGACGCTGCCCGCTGGCCCGCTGGCGGTGCTGGATGCCGGTGGTGGTGTCGGTCAGATCTCCAGCGGTCTTGCTGCGCAGGGTCATCAGATACTGCTGTGCGACCTGTCGGGCGAGATGCTTAAGCTGGCCGCCGCCCATGCGCACAGCGCAGGTGTGAGCCACAACATGCAATTCAAACAAATTAGCGCGCAGCAGGTTGGCGAACATTTGGATAAGCCGGTGGATCTGGTATTGTTTCACGCTGTGCTTGAGTGGGTGGCGGATCCGCTGGCGGTGCTGCAAGCACTGTGGCATACGCTGAAACCCGGTGGTGTGCTGTCGCTGATGTTTTATAACGCGCACGGCCTGACGTTCCGCACTCTGACGCTCGGCAATTTCGGCTATCTGCGCGCCAACATGAACAAGCGCAAAAAACGCACGCTGTCGCCGGATTTCCCCCGCGATCCTGACGATGTACAGCGCTGGCTGACGCAGTGCGGATTTATCACCGAGCAGCGTGCCGGTATCCGCGTGTTCAGTGACTACATGAAGCCGCAGCCCGGCGCCGGGAAGAGCGTTGAGGAAATTATTGAGATGGAACGGCGCTACTGTCGTCAGGAGCCCTTTTTGAGCTTAGGGCGCTATATCCACGTGACTGCGCGCAAACCCAGGTAGAAGGATCAACTATGAGCGAATTTTCCCAGACGGTCCCCGAACTGGTGGCATGGGCGCGCAAGAATGACTTTTCCCTTGCGCTGCCGGTAGAACGTCTGGCGTTTTTGCTGGCCATCGCCACCCTCAACGGGGAGCGCATGGACGGCGAGATGAGTGAAGGTGAGCTGATTGACGCCTTTCGTCACGTCAGCAAAGCGTTTGAACAAACCCACGAAACCATTCAGGTCCGTGCCAACAACGCCATCAACGACATGGTGCGTCAGCGCCTGCTTAACCGTTTTACCAGCGAGCTGACCGAAGGTCACGCCATCTATCGTCTGACGCCACTGGCGATCGGCATCACCGACTATTACATCCGCCAGCGCGAATTTTCCACGCTGCGCCTGTCGATGCAGCTGTCGATTGTCGCGCAGGAGCTGAAGCGCGCCGCCGACGCCGCCGAGGAAGATGGCGACGAGTTTCACTGGCATCGCAACGTCTTTGCGCCGCTGAAATATTCGGTCGCGGAAATCTTCGACAGCATCGACATGACGCAGCGCCTGATGGACGAACAGCAGCAGGCGGTAAAAAGCGATATCGCCGATCTGCTGAATAAAGACTGGCGCGCGGCCATCTCCAGCTGTGAGCTGCTGTTGTCGGAGACCTCCGGCACGCTGCGTGAACTGCAGGATACGCTGGAAGCGGCAGGCGACAAGCTGCAGGCTAACCTGCTGCGGATTCAGGACGCCACGCTGAGCAGCCCGGATCTGGGCTTCGTCGACAAGCTGGTGTTTGACCTGCAAAACAAGCTTGATCGCATTATCAGCTGGGGGCAGCAGGCTATCGATCTGTGGATCGGTTACGACCGCCACGTGCACAAATTTATTCGTACCGCCATCGACATGGATAAAAACCGCGTGTTCGCGCAGCGTTTACGCCAGTCGGTGCAGAACTATTTCGATCAGCCGTGGGCGCTGACTTACGCCAATGCCGACCGTCTGTATGACATGCGCGATGAAGAGATGACGCTGCGTAACGACGAGGTGATGGGCGAACTGCCGCCGGAAATGGAGTACGAAGAGTTTAACGAAATCCGCGAGCAGCTGGCGGCGATGATTGAAGAAGCGCTGCAGATTTACAAGCAGCAGCAGAAGCCGCTGCATCTCGCCACGGTGATGCGTGACTATCTGGCGCAGTATCCCCGCGCGCGCCACTTCGACCTCGCACGCATCGTCATCGATCAGGCGGTGCGACTCGGCGTGGCCGAAGCCGATTTAGCCGGTCTGCCTGCGGAATGGCAGACCATCAATGATTACGGAGCCAAGGTGCAGGCACATGTCATCGACAAATATTGAACAAGTGATGCCGGTCAAACTGGCGCTGGCACTGGCAAACCCGATTTTTCCCGCGCTTGATAGCCAGTTACGCGCCGGCCGCCACATTGGTATTGAAGAGCTGGATAATCACGCTTTTCTGATGGATTACCAGCCGTTTCTGGAAGAGTTTTATGCGCGCTACAACGTTGAGTTGATCCGCGCGCCGGAAGGTTTTTTCTATCTGCGTCCGCGCTCAACCACGCTGATCCCGCGCTCGGTGCTGTCCGAGCTCGACATGATGGTGGGTAAAATTCTCTGCTATCTCTACCTGAGCCCGGAGCGGCTGGCCAACGAGGGCATTTTCACCCAGCAGGAGCTGTACGACGAGCTGCTGTCGCTGGCGGATGAAAGCAGGTTGCTGAAGCTGGTTAACCAGCGCTCCACCGGGTCGGATCTGGATCGCGCCAAACTGCAGGAGAAGATGCGTGCGTCGCTCAGCCGTCTGCGCCGTCTCGGCATGGTGTGGTTTATGGGCAACGACAGCAGCAAGTTCCGCATCATGGAGTCCGTTTTCCGCTTTGGTGCGGATGTGCGCAGCGGTGACGACGCACGTGAAGCGCAGCTGCGCCTGATTCGTGATGGCGAAGCGATGACGCTGGAGAACGCACCGGTCGCCAGTGAGAGCGACGAGGCAGAAAATGACAGCGAACACGACGCGAGCGAGCGCGCGGAGGATGAACAGGCATGATTGAACGCGGTAAATTTCGATCGCTCACGCTGATCAACTGGAACGGTTTCTTTGCCCGCACCTTTGATCTGGATGAGCTGGTCACCACGCTGTCCGGCGGTAACGGTGCCGGTAAATCGACCACCATGGCGGCGTTTGTTACGGCACTGATTCCGGACTTAACCCTGCTGCATTTCCGTAACACCACCGAAGCCGGTGCCACGTCCGGCTCGCGCGACAAGGGCCTGCACGGCAAACTGCGCGCGGGCGTCTGCTATGCGGTGCTGGACGTGGTCAACTCGCGCCATCAGCGCGTGGTGGCTGGCGTGCGCCTGCAGCAGGTGGCCGGACGCGATAAGAAAGTCGACATTAAGCCTTTCAGTATTCACGGCCTGCCGACCGATACGCTGCCAACCGATATGCTGACCGAAATTCTCGGCAGCCGTCAGGCGCGCGTGCTGCCGCTGGCAGAAGTGAAGGAGCGGGTGGAAGCGCAGGAGGGCGTGCAGTTCCGCCAGTTCAGCTCGGTCACGGACTACCACGCCATGATGTTTGAGCTCGGCGTGGTACCGCGTCGCCTGCGCACCGCCAGCGATCGCAGCAAATTCTACCGTCTGATCGAAGCTTCGCTGTATGGCGGTATCTCCAGCGCCATTACCCGCTCGCTGCGCGATTACCTGCTGCCGGAAAACGGCGGCGTGCGTAAAGCGTTCCAGGATATGGAAGCGGCGCTGCGCGAAAACCGCATGACGCTGGAAGCGATTCGCGTTACGCAGTCGGATCGTGATCTGTTTAAGCATCTGATCTCTGAAGCCACCAGCTACGTTTCTGCCGACTACATGCGCCACGCCAACGAGCGTCGCATCCATCTTGACGGTGCGCTGCAGCTGCGTAACGAGCTGTTCACCAGCCGCAATCAGCTGGCATCAGAACAGTATCGTCACATCGAAATGGCGCGCGAACTCTCTGAGCACAACGGCGCAGAGAGCGATTTGGAAACCGATTATCAGGCGGCGAGCGATCACCTTAATCTGGTCCAGACGGCGATGCGTCAGCAGGAGAAGATTGCGCGTTACGACGCCGATCTGGAAGAGCTGACTTATCGCCTCGAAGAGCAGAATGAAGTGGTGGCCGAAGCGCGTGAGGTGCAGGAAGAGAACGAAGCGCGCGCTGAAGCGGCGGAAATTGAAGTCGACGAGCTGAAAAGCCAGCTGGCCGATTTTCAGCAGGCGCTTGATGTGCAGCAAACCCGCGCCATCCAGTATCAGCAGGCGTTGCAGGCGCTGGAAAAAGCGCGGGCGCAGTGCCAGTTGCCGGACCTCACCATCGACAACGCCGCAGAGTGGCAGGAAACTTTCCAGGCGCGCGAAGAAGAGGCCACCGAACGGCTGCTGCGCCTGGAGCAGAAGCTGAGCGTGGCGGAAGCGGCGCACAGCCAGTTTGAACAGGCGCTGGCGCTGGTCACCAGCATTGCTGGCGAGGTAAGCCGGCAGGATGCGTGGCAGGTCGGGCGCGAATTGCTGCGCGATGCCGCTAACCAGCGCCATCATGCCGAACAGCTCTCTTCGCTGCGTCTGCGTCTCAACGAACTGGAAACCCGCCTGCGCGAGCAGCATGACGCCGAACGTCTGCTGGCCGACTTCTGTAAACGTCAGGGCCAGCAGTATGACGCTGACGCGCTGGAAGGCCTGCAGCGTGAACTGGAAGCGCAGATAGAACAGCTGAACGAAAGCGTGGCCGACGCCGGTGAACGCCGCATGCTGATGCGCCAGGAGCTGGAGCAGCTGCGCGAGCGTATCACTGCGCTGACCGCACGGGCACCGCACTGGCTGGCGGCGCAGGAGATTCTTACCCAGCTGAGCGAGCAGACCGGCCAGACGCTGAGCAGCAGCCAGCAGATCACCGAATATATGCAGCAGCTGCTGGAGCGCGAGCGTGAAACCACCGTTGAGCGTGATGAAGTGGCGGCGCGCAAGCGTGAAGTCGAGCAGCAGATTGCGCGACTCAGCCAGCCGGGCGGCGCGGAAGATGCGCGCCTGACTCAGCTGGCGGAGCGGTTTGGCGGCGTGCTGCTGTCAGAAATTTACGATGACGTGACGCTGGATGATGCGCCGTACTTCTCCGCGCTGTATGGCCCGTCGCGTCACGCCATTGTGGTGCCGGACCTGTCGCTGGTGCGCGAGATGCTCGACGGCCTGGAAGAGTGTCCGGAAGATCTCTATCTGATCGAAGGCGATCCGCAGTCGTTTGATGACAGCGTCTTTAGCGTTGACGAGCTGGAAAATGCGGTCGTTGTCAAAGTGGCGGAGCGCCAGTGGCGTTATTCGCGCTTCCCGAAAGTGCCGCTGTTTGGTCGCGCGGCGCGGGAAAATCAGCTGGAGCTGTTGAACAATGAGCGCGACCAGCTGGCCGAACGTTTTGCCACGCTGTCGTTTGACGTGCAGAAAACCCAGCGTCTGCATCAGTCGTTTAGCCGCTTTATCGGCAGCCACCTGGCGGTGGCCTTCGACGAAGATCCGGAAGCGCAGATGCGCCAGCTCAATAGCCGTCGTGGCGAGCTGGAGCGCGCGCTGGCGCAGCACGAGAATGACAACCAGCAGCAGCGTGCCCAGTTTGAGCAGGCAAAAGAGGGTGTGGCGCAGCTCAACCGCCTGCTCCCGCGCGTTAACCTGTTGCTTGACGACTCGCTGGCCGACCGCTGCGAAGAGATTCGTGAGCGGGTGGAAGAAGCCCAGGAAGCCGCGCGCTTCCTGCATCAGCACGGCGCGAAACTCAGCAAGCTGGAGCCGCTGGTGGCGGTGCTGCAGAGCGATCCGCAGCAGCACGAACAGCTGACGCGTGATTATCAGCAGGCGCAGCAGCAGCAGCGCGAAGCGCGTCAGCAGGCATTTGCCCTGACCGAAGTGGTGCAGCGCCGCGCGCACTTCAGCTATGAAGATTCGGCTGGCATGCTGACCGGTAACAGCGATCTCAACGAAAAACTGCGCCAGCGTCTGGAGCAGGCGGAAGGCGAACGCAGCCGCGCGCGCGAACGCCTGCGCGAACATCAGGCGCAGCTGACGCAGTATTCCCAGGTGCTGGCATCGCTGAAGAGTTCGTACGACGCCAAGCGCGACATGTTGAAAGAGTTGCAGCAGGAGATGCAGGATATTGGCGTGCACGCTGATGCCAGCGCCGAGGAGCGTGCGCGCAGCCGGCGTGACGAACTCTACACGGCGCTCAGCCACAACCGTGCGCGTCGCAATCAGCTGGAGAAACAGCTCACCTTCTGCGAAGCCGAGATGGATAGCCTGCAGAAGAAACTGCGCAAGCTGGAGCGCGATTATCACCTGATGCGTGAGCAGGTGGTCAGCGCCAAAGCGGGCTGGTGCACCGTGCTGCGCCTGGTGAAAGAGAACGGCGTCGAGCGCCGTCTGCATCGCCGCGAACTGGCTTACCTGAGTGGCGACGAGCTACGCTCAATGTCGGATAAGGCCCTCGGTGCGCTGCGCCTGGCGGTCGCGGATAATGAACACCTGCGCGATGTGCTGCGCATGTCGGAAGATCCAAAACGGCCGGAGCGCAAGATTCAGTTCTTTATCGCCGTCTATCAGCATCTTCGTGAACGTATCCGTCAGGACATCATTCGTACCGACGATCCGGTTGAAGCTATCGAGCAGATGGAGATTGAGCTGAACCGTCTGACCGAAGAGCTGACGGCGCGTGAGCAGACGCTGGCGATCAGCTCGCGCAGTGCGGCCAATATCATCCGCAAAACCATTCAGCGCGAGCAGAACCGCATCCGTCAGCTGAACCAGGGCTTGCAGGCGGTGAGCTTTGGCCAGGTGCGCAGCGTGCGGCTGAACGTCAACGTACGCGAAACGCACGCCATGCTGCTGGATACGCTGTCGGAAGAGCATGAACAGCATCAGGATCTGTTTACCAGCAATCGCCTCACGTTCTCGGAAGCGCTGGCGAAGCTGTATCAGCGTCTCAATCCGCAGATTGATATGGGCCAGCGCACGGCGCAGACCATCGGTGAAGAGCTGCTCGACTACCGCAACTACCTTGAGATGGAAGTGGAAGTGAACCGCGGCTCCGACGGCTGGCTGCGCGCCGAAAGCGGGGCGCTGTCGACCGGTGAAGCGATCGGCACCGGTATGTCGATTCTGGTGATGGTGGTGCAGAGCTGGGAAGAGGAGTCACGGCGTCTGCGCGGTAAAGATATTTCACCGTGCCGCCTGCTGTTCCTCGATGAAGCCGCGCGTCTTGATGCGCGCTCCATCGCCACGCTGTTCGAACTGTGCGAGCGTCTGGAAATGCAGCTGGTGATCGCCGCGCCGGAGAATATCAGTCCGGAAAAAGGCACCACTTATAAGCTGGTACGTAAAGTCTTTAACAATACGGAGCATGTGCACGTGGTCGGACTGCGTGGTTTCTCCGCCGATTCGACGCCGGTGAAACAGGAAAATCCCGGCGCAGGCGTGGTCACTGAAAATAGCTAGCAGCAAATCTGGTTAAAAATTCAGGCTGCGGTTAATCTGTAAACGGCATCGGCCCTGCGAGGCGGATGCCGTTTTTTATTTTATACTCAACCATAAGAGTACAGGCGGTACACGGCGTTTTCAGGATGCTGTGTCTTTGGTAAGAAGGGGGCAGGGATGTTGCTGAACAAGAAGAGCAGAGTTAATCGTGCTGCAATAGCACTCAGTTTGTCACTGATGGCGGCACCGCTGGCTATCAGCCAGGCGGCAGACGTCGGCGCGCTGCCGCACAGCACGCTGTCAGTGGCTGCCAGCCAGCAGCAAATTCAGCAGGCATTTAGCCCCAGCGAACGACCCTTTTATCTGCCCGGCCTCGCCGGCATCTATGCGGCACGCAACATGGCGCCACTGTGGCAGGATCGCGACGCCGTGCAGGCTTTCCAGCAGCAGCTGGCAGAAGTGGCGCTCTCCGGCGTACAGCCGCAGTTTACCCGCTGGGTAGAGTTGCTCACCAATCCGGATATCAAAGGCTTCGCGCGGGACGTGGTGCTGAGCGACGCCATGCTTGGCTATCTGCAGTTTGTCGCTAACGTACCGACCCAGGGCGAAACCTGGCTGTACAGCAATGTGCCGTACAAGCTGACCATGCCGTCACTTTCCGCCATCAATCAGTGGCAGAATGCGGTGAACGGCGGCGGCAGTCGCGCCTTTGTGGTGTCGCTGCAACCGCAGCATCCGCAGTACGCACCGATGCACAGCGCGTTAAAAGCATTGCTGACCGATAACCGGCCGTGGCCGCAGCTGCGCGATAAGGGCACGCTGCGCCCGGGTCAGATCAGCGATGATGTGCCGGCGCTGCGTGAGATTCTGCAGCGCACCGGGATGCTGACCGGCACGCACAGCGCGACGCCCACGCCGACCGACGATGCCGTCCCGACGGCGCCGCAGCCGGTGAGCCAGAGCGATCAGCCCGTGGCCGTCAGCCCGTCGGCCACCAGCGTCAGCGATCTGCCGGCGCAGGTTCCGCAGGCCAGCGGCAACATCAGCACGGTAACCCCGGCGGCCAGCAATAATGTTTACGACAACACGCTGGTGGAGGGGGTAAAACGCTTCCAGCACTGGCAGGGACTGGCAGACGACGGTGCCATCGGCCCGCGCACCCGCGAGTGGCTGAATGTTTCCCCGCAGATGCGTGCGGCGCTGCTGGCGCTGAATATTCAGCGTCTGCGTCTGCTGCCGGATGACATGCACAACGGCATCATGGTGAATATTCCCAACTATTCCCTGACCTACTACAACAACGGCAATACCATTCTGTCCTCGCGGGTGATTGTCGGTCGTCCGGACCGCAAAACGCCGCTGATGCGCAGCGCGCTCAATAATGTGGTGCTCAATCCACCGTGGAACGTGCCCACCACGCTGGTGCGCCAGGATATCGTGCCGAAGGTGAAGCAGGATCCGAGCTATCTGTATAAGCACGGCTACACGCTGCTGTCGGGCTGGAGCGCTGATGCGGAAGTGATCGATCCGTCGATGATTGACTGGCACATGGTGTCCGCCGCCAGCTTCCCGTATCGCATTCGTCAGGCGCCGGGTGCCAGCAACTCGCTGGGCCGCTATAAATTCAACATGCCGAGTTCAGATGCGATTTATTTGCACGACACGCCGAACCATGGCCTGTTCCAGCGTGATATCCGCGCGCTCAGCTCCGGCTGCGTGCGCGTCAACAAAGCTTCTGAACTGGCCGATCTGCTGTTGCAGGACGCGGGCTGGAACGACAGCCGTATCTCTGACACGCTGAAGCAGGGCGATACGCGTTACGTGCCGATTCGCCATCGCATTCCGGTCAATCTCTACTACCTTACGGCCTGGGTGGCGGATGATGGCCAGCCGCAGTATCGTACAGATATTTACAATTATGATAACCCGGCGCGCTCCGGCAGCCAGGTGCTGACCAAAGCGGGGCAGCTGCTGCTCTAAGCGTTGATTTCCCTGTTATCCTTTCCTCAAAGAAAATGGCAAGACCGGTCTGGAAAATTGATTTCAGATCGGTTTTGCGCATTCTGTGACAGATTGCGGGTTGACTGCTCTCCAGGCTGCGGTTACTGTTCGGCCTTGTGTACTTTTTGCACATATTTTTATCGTTTTAGATTAGGTAACCCCGCTTCATGGCTAATTTTGATTCTCAACGTCGTCGTTTATTGCTGCTGGGTGGCGCAGCGGCTGGATTGTCACTGCTGCCGGGTGCAGCGCTGGCGTCAGTTTCCACCTCCCGCCCCCGGGTATTAACGCTCAGTAACATGCATACCGGTGAAACCCTCAAAACTGAGTTTTTTAACGGTAAGAGTTATGACAAGGATGAGTTAGCTCGCTTAAACCACTTCTTCCGCGATTACCGCGCCAATCAGGTTAAACACATCGATCCGCATCTGTTTGACCAGCTGTATCGTTTGCAGACGCTGCTCAACACGCGCAAACCGGTGCAGCTGATCTCCGGCTACCGTACGCTGGCGACCAATAATATGCTGCGTGAATCGGGCCCTGGCGTGGCTAAACACAGCTATCACACCAAAGGGCAGGCGATGGATTTCCACATTGAGGGCATTTCTCTGAGCAATGTTCGCAAAGCGGCGTTATCTATGCGCGCCGGTGGTGTAGGATATTACCCGCGCAGCAACTTCGTACACATTGATACCGGGCCTGCAAGGCACTGGTCCTGATACCGGCAGCGCTGCGTGTGTCGGTCATGGAGCGCTATGAATTACCTGATTATTCCGGTCACCGCCTTTTCACAGAACTGTTCCGTTATCTGGGATGACGAGACGCAACAGGCTGCGCTGGTTGATCCCGGCGGCGATGCCGAAACCATTATTGCCGTGCTGGCGGAGCGAGGCTTAACGCCGTCGCAAATCCTGCTGACCCACGGCCATCTCGATCACGTCGGTGCCGCTGCGGAACTGGCGCAGCACTATCAGGTGCCGATCGTCGGGCCGCAGCCAGCCGATGCCTTCTGGCTCGATAACCTGCCCACTCAAAGCCGGATGTTTGGTTTGCCGGAGTGCGCGCCGCTGACGCCAGATCGCTGGCTGGAAGAGGGCGAAACGGTACAGCTGGGCAACGTGACGCTGGAAGTGCTGCACTGTCCAGGGCATACGCCTGGCCATATCGTGTTCTTTGACCGTGCTGGCCGTCTGCTGATCTCAGGTGATGTGATTTTTAACGGTGGCGTCGGGCGCACCGATTTTCCGCAGGGCAGCCACAGCGATCTAATCGCGGCCATCCGGGATAAACTTCTGCCGCTGGGTGATGATGTGACGTTTGTCCCTGGCCATGGCCCGATTTCCACACTCGGCCACGAGCGCGTCAGTAATCCTTTCCTGCAATAAAAAAAATGGGCCATCAGGCCCATTTTTCGTTGGTTACAGCACCGCGACGATGGCTTCGCACAGCGCCGACATATTATCCGGCGTCATGCCTGCCACGTTAACGCGACCGGAATTCACCGCATACACGCCAAACTCTTCACGCAGACGCACCACCTGATCTTTGGTCAGACCGCTGAACGAGAACATGCCGTTCTGTTTGATGATGAAGCTGAAATCGCGCTGTGCGCCTTTCTCCGCCAGGGTATTCACAAACAGCTGGCGCATGCGCTGAATGCGCTGGCGCATGTCGGTCAGCTCCTGCACCCAGATGGTACGCAGCGCGTCGTTACCGAGAATGGTGGCGACCACGGCAGCACCGTGCGACGGCGGGTTAGAGTAGTTGGCGCGGATGCTGTATTTCACCTGGCTGAATGCTGTCTTCGCCACGTCGGCCGTTGCCGCTACCAGCGTCAGCGCACCGACACGCTCGTTGTACAGACCAAAGTTTTTCGAGTAGGAGCTGGCGACGATCAGTTCCTGATGGGATGCGGCGAAAATGCGCAGGCCTTCAGCATCTTCATCCAGACCGCGTGCGAAGCCCTGGTAGGCGAAATCGAACAGCGGCAGCCAGCCTTTCTCCAGCGACAGCTGCGCCAGCTGTTGCCACTGGTCAGCGGTAGGATCGATACCGGTCGGGTTATGGCAGCAGCCGTGGAACAGCACCACGTCGCCCGCCTGCGCTTCCTGCAGCGAGGCCAGCATGCCGTCGAAGTCGAGGCTGTGGGTCGCCGCATCGTAATACTGGTAATCACACACTTCCAGACCAGCGGCGTTGAACACGTTTTTGTGGTTCGGCCAGCTGGGATTGCTCACCCAGACGCGTTTGACGTTGGTTTGCGTAGCGAGGAAATCCGCGGCGACGCGCAGCGCACCGGTGCCGCCCGGCGTCTGCGCGGTGCAGGCGCGGCCAGCGCTAATCAGCGCGTTCTCTTTGCCAAACAGCAGTTCCTGCGTGCAGCGCGCGAAATCAGCCAGACCATCAATGCTGAGGTAGTTTTTGGTGGTCTCGTTCTCCAGCAGATACTGCTCAGCTTTTTTCACACTGGTCAGCACCGGCGTTTTGCCGGTTTCATCTTTATAAACACCAATGCCAAGATTGATTTTATTCGGGCGGTCGTCGGCGCGAAACAGGTCAGCCAGTCCCAGAATAGGATCGGCTGGTGCGGCAGAGATTGATTCAAACATGAGTCAGTTCCGTTAGGGTGAACTTTAGCAAAATGAGCTATCAGGTTAACGTCAGACGCAACGCTTGCCAACCGCTGACATAAAAAAGAAATAACTGTGGCGTATAAAGTAATGGCGCTAATCGGGAGCCCGATCACTGAAATGCAAAACGGAGCCCGAAGGCTCCGTTTCTGAGGTGTTACGCAGTTCGAATCGGCAGATTAGAACTGGTAAACCAGGCCAACGCCAACCACGTCGTCGGTAGAAGTACCGGTAGCGCGGGTGAAGTCGTTGTCGTCCAGCAGGTTGATTTTGTAGTCAACGTAGGTGGACATGTTTTTGTTGAAGTAGTAGTAGGTACCGATTTCGATATATTTAACCAGGTCAGCATCGCCGCCAGCGAAGGTTGAACCGTGGCCAGTCGCGCCGTTCAGGTCCTTGCCTTTAGACTGCAGGTAAGCGATGGATGGACGCAGACCGAAGTCGAACTGGTACTGAGCAACCACTTCGAAAGCCTGCGCTTTGTTGGCAGCGAAGTTGAAGTCAGGGCCGGTAGCGCCAGTGCCGTCGTTGTTATTGCCATATTGAGTCAGGTTACGTGACTCACCGTAGAAGGCTGCCAGGTAAACATTGTTCGCGTCATATTTCAGACCGAAGCCGTAGGCACTGGCTTTATCACCGTTGCCATCAGTTGCCTGCTGGTCAGTGCGGTCAGAGTTGAAGTATGCACCCACTGCGCTGATGCCCATGCCAGTGTCATAGGACAGAGAGGTACCCCAGCCGTCACCGTTGTCATAACGTGGACCGCGACCTTCGTTTTTGCCCTGATACTGAACAGCGAATGCCAGACCGTCAACCAGACCGAAGAAGTTGCTGTTACGGTAAGTCGCCAGGCCGTTAGAACGACCGGCCATGAAGTTGTCGTTGTCCTGATACAGGGTATCGTCACCGAATACTGGCAGCTGGTCAGTGTAGGACATTGCGTCGTACAGAACGCCGTAGTTACGGCCGTAGTCGAAGGAGCCTGCATCAGCAAATTTCAGACCGGCGAAGCCAACACGAGTTTTAGAACCAGAAGTGCCCTGTGATTCAGCAACGTTAGCCTGTACGTTGTATTCCCACTGGCCGTAACCGGTCAGCTGGTCGGTAATCTGAGTTTCACCCTTGAAGCCGAAACGAACGTAAGATTTGTCGCCGTCTGAGCTTGAGTCATCAGAGAACTGATGGCGCGCATCAACTTTACCGTAGAGGTCCAGTTTGTTGCCGTCTTTGTTATAGATTTCTGCTGCGTTTGCTGCGCCGGCAGCTAACAGAGCAGGGATAACCACTGCAAGAAT
>NZ_JASEWO010000289.1:0-3205 GCF_030024295.1 Pantoea sp. Pa-EAmG | reverse complement strand
TTTCGATACCCGCGGCCGGGAACATGATCTCCTTTTACGCCTTCGGCGTGGTGATTGGCGCGCCGATCGTGGCGCTCTTTTCCTCCCGGTTTTCGCTAAAAACGACGCTGCTGTTTCTGGTCGCCCTGTGCGCGGTGGGCAACGCCATCTTCACGCTTTCATCCTCCTATTTCTGGCTGGCGGCGGGGCGTTTACTCTCCGGGTTCCCGCACGGCGCCATTTTTGGTGTAGGAGCGATTATCCTTTCGAAGATCGCGCCGCCGGGCAAAGTGACGGTCGCGGTCGCGGGGATGATTGCCGGCATGACGGTCGCCAACCTGGTGGGCGTTCCGCTGGGCACCTGGCTGGGGCATGCGTTCAGCTGGCGATATACGTTTTTAGTGATTGCCATTTTCGACGCGCTGGTGATCCTCTCCGTGCTGGCGTGGGTGCCGAACCTCCGCGATCGATCAACGGCCAGACTGACAGAGCAGTTCCACTTCCTTAAAAAGCCGGAGCCCTGGCTGATCTTTGCCGCCACCATGTTTGGCAATGCGGGCGTGTTCGCCTGGTTCAGCTTCGTGAAGCCGTTTATGGTTAACGTCTCGGGCTTTTCCGAGGGGCTGATGACGGTCATCATGATGCTGATGGGGCTCGGCATGGTGCTCGGGAACCTGTTCAGCGGCAAGCTGTCCGGGCGCTACAGCCCGCTGCGCATCGCGGCCGTGACCGATATGGTCATCGTGGCCTCGCTGCTGCTGCTTTTCGCCTTTGGCGAGCAGAAAACGGCCTCGCTGGTGATGGGCTTCATCTGCTGTGCCGGGCTGTTCGCGCTCTCCGCGCCGCTGCAAATCCTGCTGCTGCAAAATGCGAAAGGGGGGGAAATGCTTGGCGCCGCGGGTGGGC
Source organism: Pantoea sp. Pa-EAmG (assembly GCF_030024295.1). Classification (NCBI taxonomy): domain Bacteria; kingdom Pseudomonadati; phylum Pseudomonadota; class Gammaproteobacteria; order Enterobacterales; family Erwiniaceae; genus Pantoea; species Pantoea sp. Pa-EAmG. Next base: position 2,320 of record NZ_JASEWO010000289.1, on the reverse strand, counting down.
AGATGGCGTTTAACCTGGGCAGCGCGATTGGCGCCTTTTTTGGCGGCATGACGATCACGCTCGGCTTTAGCTGGAGCTATGTCACGCTGCCGGCTGCCGCGTTGTCCTTCTCTGCGATGACCTCACTCCTGCTCTATGGCCATCTGACGGCCAAAAAACGTCAGGCCAACGCGCGGGCGCTGGCCTGATTCCGGTCAGGCAAGCCAGGGCTCGCCCAGGGTCAGCATCAGCCGGTTGGCCCAGGCGAAAAAGGCGGCGGACTGGACCAGATCGAGCTGTTCAAGGGTGTCCAGCGCCTGTTCTTCCAGGGCTGCAAGGTGCAGCGGCGTGACGGCAGGCGGGGTGACCGAGAGCGCCGCCGCGAAGGTGATTTCCGCCTGCCAGCGCGCGGACTGCCCCTCGCTCAGGGATTGCCCCGGACGCACCGCCAGCAGCGCCTCTACCGCACAGTCATCCTTCGACAGCTGGCTGGCCTTACGCGCATGGACAGATGCGCAGTAAATGCAGCCGTTAACTTTGCTGGCCACCGTCGCCGCCAGTTCGCGCTCTGCGCGCGGCAACCCTCCGGGAGTGTAGAAAATCCCTTTGTCCGTTAGCGTGCGCTGCTCCAGCACCGGCAGGTTGCGGCCCAGCAGGCGGAAATAGTCTGAACCGGTATGGCCGAATTTCGCCAGAATCGCGACCTCGTCGTCGCGAAACTCCGCCAGCGGTTTGGCCGCGAGCCACGGCTCCCAGCCCAGCTCCTGCTGGGTAAACACCACGGGCGCCGCCTTGCCGGTGAGGGTCGTGGGGTGGGTGTGCCAGACCCCCGCAACCGCCGCAACGTCGCTTGCGGCCACGGGCTTATCATTCAGCAGGCGCAGCCCGGCGATCAGCCGGCTCTGGAAGCTGACAAAGGCGATCAGCTGCGCCAGGGTGACAATACCCTCTTTGCTCCATCCCGCCTGGGTCAGGGCACCGAGCGCGCCGGGCGTCGCCTCAGCCGGAGAGAAGGTGAGCAGGCGGGCGAAGCCCAGCGCCGGGGTGAGCCGTTCAGAGGTCGGGTCGGCCAGGCCAAAGCCTGCATAGTGCGCGGCCAGCGCGTCCGCGCTATGCCATTTGGCGACTTTTGCCGCCACCGCGAAGCGTTCATCCAGCGCAAAGTCGCTGTCCTGCTGGCTGAACAGGGTTTCGTAGCTTCCCTGGGCGTGACGCGTGGCGGCCTCGCGCTCGGCGCGCGCCTTCGCCAGCGGTGAACCGGGCGCAATTTCCGCCAGCTCGGCAAGAATATCCTGACTGAGTGCCATAGGTTTCTCCTCAAAGAATGTGGGGGGCGATCTGTTCTGCTATCAGTTCAATCGAGCGCAGGGTGTCGCGGTGCGACGGTTCGACCGAGTGAACCTGGAATGAGATGTCCGTTGCGCGCGCCAGCACCGTGTCCGCCTTCAGCGAGGCCAGCACGGTATCCGGCGCGCCGATGTGGGCATCAAACTGGCGGCGATAGTCGTGGACGGTATCCCCGTTTACCCCGTGTCCGGCGGCGCGATGCTGCTGTGCCTGACGGGCTAAGCCCGGTGCGGCCACCTTCAGGGCATAGTCATCGCTGTCGGCAACGAAGGCGGTACGGGAGGCGAGGATCCGCGGCGCAACGCCTGCCGGCAGCGCATCCAGATAGGCATCGACAATCGGGTTCTGGATGGCGTCAAGCGTTAAGTCCAGCCCGTCAGCCGGACGCGGCTGGGTGCGGGAAAGCATTAGCCCGTGCCCCGCCCGAGCGGCGCGCACGGCGCCGTCAACGGAGAAGGTGGCTATCCAGATGCGTTCGGCCAGCTGCGGCGCGGGCGGGAAGAGATGGTTGTCCGGATGGGTGAGCGAATCGCCGCGCCACGCGCTCTGGATAACGTGCAGATGGTCGGCAAAGGCCGCGCCGCGGTCCTCGAACGTCAGGCCAAACGGCAGGAACGAGGTCGGCGTACCGCCCGAACCGAAACCCACCTCGAGGCGACCGTCGGCGAGCAGATCCAGCACGGCGGCGTCCTCGGCGACGCGCAGCGGGTTTTCCATCGGCAGGGTGATAATGGCCGTGCCGAGGCGGATGGTTTTCGTATGGGCGGCAACGTGCGCCAGGAACAGCAGCGGCGACGGCAGACCGCCCTCCTTTTCGTGGAAGTGGTGCTGCGCTATCCATGCGGCGTCAAAGCCGTGGCGTTCGGCGTGGCGGATCTGTTCCGTCGCCAGGCGATAGCGCTCTTTTGGCGGAGCATCGTCAAGCAGGCGGGTGAAAAATCCCAGGCGTTTTCGCGTCATGCGAACTCCTCCGTAGCGGGTGAAAAATGGGGAA
>NZ_JASEWO010000288.1:0-3222 GCF_030024295.1 Pantoea sp. Pa-EAmG | reverse complement strand
CCAATCTGGCTGGCGTAAGTGGTGTTGATCACCGCCAGCGCAATTTGCTGATCGTCGAGTGAACGTGGCAGCTGTGGCGCTTCCAGCTCAACAATCTTCAGGTTCTTTGGATTCTCAGTGATATCCAGTGAGGTTGGCAGCAGGCCCACGCCATCTTTCAGTTTAATCAGGCCCACTTTCTGCAGCAGCAGCAGAGAACGACCGAGGTTGGTTGGATCGTTCGGGATAGCGATCTGCGCACCGTTCTGCAGCTCATCCAGCGATTTGATTTTTTTCGAGTAGCCGGCAATCGGATAAACGAAGGTGTTGCCGACCGGCACCAGTTTGTAACCGCGGTCTTTGATCTGCTGATCGAGGTACGGCTTGTGCTGGAAGGCGTTAACGTCAATATCGCCTTTACTCAGCGCTTCGTTAGGCAGCACGTAATCGTTAAAGGTAACCAGTTCAACATCGAGACCGTATTTCTCTTTCGCGACTTTCACGGCAGTTTCCGCAACCTGCTGTTCAGCCCCGACAATCACACCCACTTTAATGTGGTTGGGATCTTTCTCTTTCTGATCGCATCCTGCCAGCGCAATCGCGCCAATCAGAGCACCCACAGCGGCAATCTTTTTAAATGTGAAAGACATATCCTTTCCTTAATAGAGGACTATTGATGTTGTTTGCTTATTTATGTGACACCGCACGCACGATGCGGTCACCACAGAACTGAATTAAATACACCAGCACCACCAGCAAAATCAGCACGGTATTCATCACGGTGGCGTTATAGCCGATGTAACCATACTGATAGCCAATCTGGCCCAGACCGCCCGCGCCCACAGCACCACCCATGGCGGAGTAGCCCACCAGCGTAATCAGGGTAATTGTAGCGGCATTCACCAGCCCTGGCAGCGCTTCCGGCAGCAGCACTTTACGCACGATCTGCAGCGGTGTGGCACCCATGGCGCGCGAGGCTTCAATCAGTCCGGTCGGCAACTCAAGCAGCGCATTCTCCACCATACGGGCGATAAACGGCGCCGCGCCTACGGTCAGCGGAACGATGGCCGCCTGCAGACCAATGGAAGTGCCGACGATGGCGCGGGTAAACGGAATCATCCACACCAGCAGGATAATGAAAGGAATAGAACGGAAAATATTGACGATGGCTGACAGCACGCGATACAGCGCAGTGTTGGCCAGAATCTGCCCCGGACGCGTGACGTACAGCAGTACGCCAACCGGCAGGCCAAGCACAAAGCCAAAGAAACCAGAAACGAAGGTCATCATCAGCGTTTCCCAGACGCCACGCGTCAGTAACCACAGCATCGCTTCAGACATAACCCAGCACCTCTACTTTCACATGATTTTCTTTCAGCCAGGCAATAGCGGCTTGTGTATCTGTTTCACTGCCGTCCATTTCGGCCAGCATGATGCCGAACTTCACGCCACCGGCGTAATCCATCTGGGCACTGATAATGTTGTTATTGACGTTGAAACGGCGCGCGGCTTCTGACAGCAGCGGCGCATCCACCGATTTACCGGTGAACTCCAGCCGCAGCAGCGGCACGCTCTCGCTGCCCGCGCTCGCCTGCATGCGCTGCTGGTAATCATCCGGAATATCCAGATGCAGCGTTGACTGAATAAACTGCTGGGCCAGGGGCGTTTTCGGGTGCGAGAACACTTCGCTGACGCTGTCTTTTTCAATCAGTTCGCCGTTGCTGATCACCGCCACCTGATCGCAGATGCGTTTCACCACATCCATCTCGTGAGTAATCAGCAGAATAGTGATGCCGAGACGACGGTTGATGTCTTTCAGCAGCTCCAGAATCGAGCGGGTGGTGGCCGGGTCCAGCGCGCTGGTGGCTTCATCACACAGCAGCACCTTCGGATTGCTGGCCAGCGCACGGGCAATCGCGACGCGCTGTTTCTGACCGCCGGACAGATTCGCCGGCCAGCTGTCGTGTTTGTCCGCCAGACCGACCAGCTCCAGCAGCTCGCTGACGCGCTTTTTGATCGCTTCGCGTGACAGGTTACCCAGCTCAAGCGGCAGCGCAACGTTGCCCGACACGGTGCGGGAGTTCATCAGGTTGAAGTGCTGGAAGATCATGCCAATCTGGCGGCGCGCCAGCGTTAACTGCCCGGAAGAGAGCGCGGTGAGCTCCTGACCGTCAACCAGCACGCGACCGGATGTCGGGCGCTCCAGCAGATTGACGCAGCGGATGAGCGTACTTTTACCGGCACCGGATGAACCGATGACGCCATAAATTTGTCCGGCAGGCACGTGCAGGCTAACGTTTGACAACGCCTGAATAGTGCGTGAACCCTGCTGGAACACTTTGGTGATATTTTCGAGTTTAATCATTAGTTTAATTGTTATCGTGTTGCGTTGTCCGTGGTGTATCGGTTTTCGCGCCGCCGGGGCAGGCGAAATCTGGATGGATGGTAAGGCATCCAGACGGCTAAATCAATCAAAGTCATTCAATCTGCCATTCTCACGGTATGCGCAATCATGCGATACTGCGCGGCACTATTTGCAGCAGGAGTTTCTACGTGGCGAACCCAGTCCCGGCTATTTTTCTCGATCGTGATGGCACCCTGAATGTCGATCACGGCTATGTTCATGAGATCGATAATTTTCAGTTTATTGATGGCACCATTGAAGCGCTGCAGGCGTTAAAGAAGATGGGCTACGCGCTGGTGCTGGTGACCAACCAGTCTGGCATCGCGCGCGGCATGTTTACCGAAGATCAGTTTATGCAACTCACCGAGTGGATGGACTGGTCTCTGGCCGATCGCGATGTCGATCTCGACGGCATCTATTTCTGCCCGCATCTGCCTGATGCAACGGTCGTGGAGTACCGCCAGACTTGCGATTGCCGCAAGCCGCAACCGGGCATGCTGCTTTCGGCACAGAAACACCTGAACATCGATATGGCGGCTTCTTATATGGTGGGCGATAAGCTGGAAGATATGCTGGCAGCGAAGGCGGCAGGTGTGGGAACCAAAGTGCTGGTGCGCAGTGGTAAGCCGGTCACCGCCGAAGGCGAAGCGGCTGCGGATTGGGTGATTGATAGTCTCGCAGAGCTGCCGGCGCGCATGAAAAAGGCCTGAAATCAGGCCTTCTGCACAAATCTTAAGCGAACAGTAAAAAAGTTGAAATTTGCACTTGCGCTTCCATAAGTTCGCCCTATAATGCGCCACCACTGAGACGGCAAAGCGGCAACGCAGGCGGCTCAGCAG